>DATGCC010000520.1:0-4887 GCA_035312345.1 Rhodothermales bacterium | reverse complement strand
TAGGCCGAATCGACGAGGCCCCGCCGGGTGCCGGTATCCAGCACGGCCACTGTTGTTTGCTTCGGGAGCGACACTGGCTTTGTGTCCAGCGAGCGGCAATCGATCAGCAAAGCTGCTCCCTCCTGGGCGCTGGCGACGACCATCTGATCCATGATGCCGCAGTTCACGCCGATCCATTCGTTTTCCACACGTTGACCCAGCCGGGCCATGGTCGTGGGATTCCAGGCCAGCTCACTTGTTGCCGCAAAGGCCCGCGCCACAGCCAACTCCACCGCTGCCGAGGAGGACAATCCCGCACCACGCGGTACGTCGCCACCGATGACGCCTTCCCACCCAGCAAGTTTATGTCCTTCCTCGTGCAGCACCCACGCGACGCCTTTTACATATTCGCCCCAGCCCGCCTCCTCGTGTTTCAGGTCGTTCAGATCGAAGACCACAGCCTCTTCGTAATCGAGCGAGTACGCTGCTACGTGCTGGTCAGAACGAGCACGGAGGGCGATCCAGATGGCCCGGTCGATGGCGATAGGTAGCACGAAGCCGTCGTTGTAATCGGTGTGCTCGCCAATCAGGTTGACGCGCCCCGGTGCCCGCACGAGGAAGGCAGGTTCCTCGCTGTAGTGCTCACGGAATCGCTGTAGGACCTGGGTTTGGATCATTTATCTGTCCGAAACGGCGTAGCGGGCAGGCCCTCGGTGTTATAGAGATTAGCTTTGTCGGGGTTATTACTCCAGGCGTAGCGGACCGCCATCGGTTCCGGCACAGCCTCACTCCACACGATGACCTGATCCCCCTCAATTTTCGCGTCGGCCCAGACAAATTTGCTATCATTTCCGGCAAGGGCGAAGCCGCCCAGGTTGCCACCGTGCACTTCCAGCCCGCCGCCGACATGGTTGAAGGAAAGGACCACACGCCCGTCCTGGATTTCATGGTCGCGGTAGGTAGGGCCGGAGTAGACGAGGTCTTCGCCATAGGCCACTTTCCGCGCTGCCAGGGCGAGGCGGCGGCCCACGTCTTGCTTGTTGCGCGGATGGATATCGTCGGTCACGCCGATGTCGATGAGGATGGCCTCGCCGGTGTTTGGTAGCGCGAGCGTGGCGGATTGCGATTCGCGTAGGGTAGCCCAGTTGCTTTCGGCGGGTGGCTCCGCGTCCACCGCCATGAAGTTGGCAAGTTGGGCCCAGAGGAAGGGGAGGTCGTCCTGTTTCCACGCCGTGCGCCAGCCAGTAATCATCTCCGGGAAAAGGGCTTTGTAGGCGGCGGCCTCTTCTATGCTATTCGCGTTCGATTCACCCTGATACCAGATAACGCCTTTGATGGGGAACGGCAGAAGTGGGTGGACCATCTTGTTCCACAGCAGCGTCGGCACCTGGTTTTTGTTGCCGTTCGACGCGATGCTGACGCGGCCCACCATGAAGCGCCACTCGTCCGGCAAGCTCCGCTTTTCGCCATTGACCTGGAGAAACACGGTATCCCGTGGTCCGGCAATGCCGCCGCCGCCCTGAAAGTCTTCCACGCGCACGGCTAGGACATTTTCTCCTGCTTGCAGGGCCGAAGCCGGGACTTCGTAGACACGGGCCTGATTCCACGCATTGTCCATCCTGCCAACCTCGACGCCGTTTACCCAGGTGATGTCGGAGTCGTCGATCATGCCGAGGCCGAGTGTGATGCCCTGCTGCGCCTCTTCTTCCGAGAGGTCAAACGTAGTGCGGTACCAGGCCACGCCGTCCATGCCTTCGAAGCCAGCCGACTCCCACAGGGCCGGGACGGGCATGGTGAACCAGTCGCTGTCGTCGAGGTCGGTTGCGGCCCAGCGAGCGTCGCCGTTGACAAGACCCTGGTCTTCTGTGGGCAGCGTGCCGATACGTTCTCGAACACGTTCGCGGATGGCGTCCTCGCGGGCGCGTTCCTGCTCAAGGATCTGATCGAGTCCGCCCTCGCCCATGCCAAGCATTTCGGCGCTCATCCATGGCTCGATGCGGCTGCCGCCCCAACTTGTGTTGAGGAGGCCGATGGGCACATCAACCTCTTCACGGAGCGCACGGGCAAAGTAGTAGCCGACCGCGGTGAATTCGCCAACATGCTCGGGATCAGCCTTTTCCCAGGCTCCGCCCGCAAGGGTGACTTCGGGCGTTTCCGACCAGGATTGCGGCACCTTGAAATGCCGGATTGCCGGGTGATTTGCCGCAGCAATCTCGGCTTCGGCATCATTCGCTTCGGCGACGACCCACTCCATGTTGGACTGCCCCGAGGCCACCCACACATCGCCGATCAGGATGTCGTGAACCTGCACGGTGGTGTCTGCGTGCTGAATCGTCATCTCGTGGGGGCCGCCAGCGTCCATTGCAGGCAGTTTCACCATCCAGGTACTGTCGGCATCAGCCTCGGCAGAAAAGGTTTGTCCATCGAAGGTGACAGACACCGTCTCGCCAGGCGTGGCCCAGCCCCAGACGGGCACCTCGGCCTCGCGTTGCATCACCATCCCGTCGCTGATAAGCCGGGAAAGCTGGAATCCAGCGGTAGATTCGATGTTGCTTTTACATGCGGGAAAGGAAAGAGCTAGCATGAGCATCAAGAAGAGCAGAAAGCGCATCATGGGTTTTGCGGTAGGTGGTAAGGTCTAAGCGAGAGCTTCTTGTGGCGCGAGGGTATCGGTGCCTTCCCGGCCCATGGCGGCTCCTCTGGCACCGTAGAAGACGATGTAGAGGTAACAGACGGCGGGCAGCACAAAGGCCCATTGCAAGCCAAACTGATCGGCCAGGGCCCCGTAGAGCGGCGGAATGACGGCACCACCCACAATGGCTGTGCAGAGGATGCCGGATCCCTGTGCCGTGTGCTCGCCCAGTCCATCAATGGCGAGGGTAAAGATGGTGGGAAACATGATGGAGTTGAAGAGGCCGATGGCGAGCACCGTCCAAAGCGCCACCAGGCCCGAACTTGCCATCGTCATGCCCAGTAGCACGATGACCACGCAGCCGTAGACGGCCAGCAACAGCCCCGGACGGATGAACAGCAGCAGTCCCGCCCCGATCAAGCGCCCGACCATCGCGCCACCCCAGTAGAAGACGACGAACGTCCCGGCCAGCCGCGCCGGGTTGAGGGCTGTAAGGTCGCCGCCTGAAAGCGTTTCCGCAAGCCCACGCATGAAATCACTGCCCGCTACCAGCGCTTCCACATCCAGCGTGAGGAAATAATTGACGAGGTAGCTGCCAATAGTAACTTCGGCTCCGACGTAGACGAAGATGCCGAGGGCACCCAGCATCAGGTGCGGAAAGCGAACGGCGCGGCGGTAGCTGCCACTCTGATGCTCGTCCGTCTCCAGAATCTTCGGCAAGTTGAAGAAAGCAAAGGCGATGGTCAGGATAAGGAGCACGGCGGCGATAACGAGGAACGGACCCTGCACCGCTGCGGCTTCTGTCGCGTAATAGGTCAAGCGCTCGGCCTCCGGCATCGCTGCAATCTCTCCCGACCCCAGCACCGCCGAGCCAAGCAAGAACGCCGCCGCCACGAGCGGGGCAATGGTGGTACCGAGCGAGTTGAACGCCTGCGCCAGGTTCAGACGACTCGACGCCGTCCGCGCTGGACCAAGTGCGGCTACATACGGATTGGCGGCCACCTGGAGGGTGGTGATGCCGCCTGCCAGGACGAAGAGGGCCAGCAGGAAGATGCCGAAGACACGCAACGACGCCGCTGGATAAAATAGCAGGCACCCTACGCCCATCGTCAGCAGGCCCACAATAACGCCTTTTTTGTAGCCAATCCGGGCGATGAGCAGGCCGCCCGGAATAGAGACAACAGCATAGGCCGTGAAGAAGGCAAACTGCACCAGCCCCGCCTCAAAGTAAGACAGTTCAAAAACCGCCTTCAAGCGTGGAATCAGCGCATCGACCATCACGGTGATGAAGCCCCAGATGAAAAAGAGGCTCGTTACCACAATGAAGGCGGCTTTGAAGGTGCTGGATGTCTTGGAGGTAGCAGGCATGTGCGAGGGTGGTTGATGGGCGGAAGGTCGTTGAGCAGAAGATAGCTCACCCGCCCATCTAAAGTCAGGGCGCGTCTTCTAGCAAGTGGACGACATTCATCAAGGCGCGCCCATCGTGGTAGGAGGCTTTCCAGATACTGCCCTTGGGGGCCGTCTTGTAGTCGGGCTCCTGGTCGATGCCGCCCCAGTACCAGCCTGCGTGCTCGGGATCGACCAGATACTTTTGAATATAGCGCCACATTGTCTCGAAGCGGTTGTAGTAACCGCGCTCATCGTTGGGAAAGTGTTGGGCCATCAGCAGCATGGTGTTCAGCATCTCGGCCTGTGCCCACCAGGTCTTGCCATTGTTGATGAGCATGGGAGGCGCATTGGGGTCAAGGTAGTAGCCGCCATCATAGATACCTCCGACCTCGTCGTCCCAGCCGTAGGCGAGGGCGTGGTCAACCATGCGCTTGCCTGCCGCCAGTGTCAGGGCCGGGTCGAGGCCGAGGGCGTGCGCAGCTTCGAGCATGAGAAACGCGGTTTCTACATCGTGCCCGTACGAGACGTGGTCCATGTTGTAATTCGCCTGCCGCGCGGCTTCGGTCGAGTCGCGGTAGGAGATGGGCGTCCAGTCGGCGTGGAAGAAAAGCTGGAGGGTGCCGGGGTCGGTCGTAATGGTGTCGCGGACGAGGATGAGCATCTCGGCGAGCCGGTCGCGCAGGTGTTCGTCGGGCCAGATGGTATAGAGTTCGGTGAAGGCTTCGAGGATGTGAATGCTGCTATTCTGGTCCTTTGCCGGGTGTGGCTCCCAGCCTTCCTTGAGTGGCGTACCATCGCGTTCGACAAACTGGAAGTAGCCGCCGTATTCGTCGTCGTGCATGTGCGCGTCCATCCACTGGAAGGTGCGCCGGGCGAAATTAAGGGCC
>DATGCC010000519.1:0-2508 GCA_035312345.1 Rhodothermales bacterium | reverse complement strand
GCGATTGGGTTTCGTCGTTGAGCGGAGAGATGAATTTCATCGTCGGAGGCGGGCTGATCGAAGGAGTACCCCTGGAATCTACGACAGCATGGCTTGAATACGAGCTTCAAAACACCACAAAATTTACCCGTAGCTGCTTAGCTGAAGGATTTGAGCGCGATGGTAACAAAAAGCCCAACTCTATGTAGCCCTGGATCAGCATTACTTGAATCAGGAGAAATTCAACGACCTGTACCAGCTTGCCGATAAAACCGCACGCTTGATCGGCGGACTTATGAGGCACCTGCGCACATCCACCTTCAAGGGCTCCAAATTTCAGAAATAGCACCACCGAAACACAAAACACGGAACCATCAAACCGCTGTGCCCAGGTGGTCGGCTACCGTCTCGCCGATGAGGGCGGGGTTGCGCACGACGATGGCTCCGGCATCTTCGAGGGCAGTGAACTTGTCGGCGGCGGTGCCTTTGCCACCAGAGATGATGGCTCCGGCGTGGCCCATGCGGCGTCCGGGAGGAGCCGTCGCCCCCGCGATGAAGCTGAAGACGGGCTTGGTCATGTGCTCCTTAATATATTGGGCCCCCTGCTCTTCGTCCGTCCCGCCAATCTCCCCGATCATCACCACGGCCTCGGTCTCGTCGTCCGCCTGGAACAGCTTGAGCGCATCAACGAAACGCGTGCCAATGATGGGGTCGCCGCCGATGCCAACAGCGGTGCTCTGCCCGAAGCCCTGCCGCGTAAGCTGATCTACGGCTTCGTAGGTGAGCGTGCCGGAGCGCGAGATGACGCCGATGTTGCCTTCGGAGAAAATCATGGCGGGCATAATGCCGACCTTCGCCTCGCCCGGCGTGAGCACACCCGGACAGTTTGGCCCCACAAGCCGGGCTCCTTTCTTCTGCACGAAATGAAAGGCCGGGATCATGTCCTGCACCGGAATGCCTTCGGTGATGCAGACGATCACTTCGATGCCTGCATCGGCGGCTTCCATGATGGCATCGCCCGCGAAAGGCGGCGGCACGAAGATGACAGACGTGTTGGCTCCTTCGCTATCGACTGCCTCGGCGACGGTGTTAAAGACAGGCCGGTCGAGATGGCTTTGCCCCCCCTTGCCCGGCGTCACCCCGGCGACGACGTTCGTGCCGAATTCAATCATTTGCTCGGCGTGGAACGATCCTTCCTTGCCGGTAAGGCCCTGCACCACGAGGCGCGTATCCTTGTTGACGAGAATGCTCATGTGGAAATAGGTTTCAGGTTATCAGGTTTCAAGTTGCAGGTTCTTGGATTTTGAAGAAACCTGCAACCTGCAACCTGTAAACTTGCAACTAATTGTTTGCCCCTTTCATCGCCGCATCGCCGACCTGGAGCAGCAATGCTTCGTCGAAGTGGCGGCTCAGCAGTTGCATCCCCACGGGCAGGCCGCTCGGATGATCGCCGATGGGCACGACCAGGCCCGGCACACCGGCGAGGTTGGCCGTAACGGTGTAAATGTCGCTGAGGTACATCTCCATCGGGTCGCTGGTTTTGCTACCCAACTCGAAGGCCGGCGTAGGCGTAGAAGGGGTCAGCAGCACATCCACTTCTTCAAAAGCCCGGTCGAAGTCGCTGCGAATGAGCGAGCGGACGCGCTGGGCTTTGCCGTAGTATGCGTCGTAGTAACCGGATGAAAGGACGTAGGTGCCCAGCATGATGCGGCGCTTCACTTCATCGCCAAAGCCTTCGGTGCGGCTCTGGATGTAGAGTCGGTTGAGGACTGCATCTTGCGCGTCGATTTGCTCGCGCAGGTCGGCCACTTTTTTGGCATTGCCACCGGCTTCGGCGGCGGCGAGGGTGGTTTCCAGCGTCTGTCTTTCCTCGGCCAGTTCCTGCTTCATGGCCTTGAGGTCGGTGCGGTAGCCGTAGCGGATGCCATCGTAGCGCGCCAGGTTGCTCGACGCCTCGGCGGTGGTCAAGACATAATACGTGGCGACGCCGTATTCCGTGTGCGGCATCGACACCTCCTTGATCTCGGCTCCTGCTTCTTTGAGTTGCTCCACCTGCGCGTGCAGCATCCGGCGGATGTCATCGTCCAGCCCTTCGGCAAAGTATTCTTGGGGTAGCCCGATCCGCACGCCACGCACTGAGCCGGTCAGCGCCTTCGTATAATCCGGCACCGGCACCGACGCACAGGTCGAATCCCAGGGGTCGTGCCCGGCGATGACGTTCAGGATCTGCGCCACATCTTCGACGCTGTGCCCGAAGGGCCCGATGCTGTCAAACGAAGAGGCGTAGGCCACCAGCCCGTAGCGGCTCACGCGCCCATAGGTCGGCCGCAACCCGACGACGCCGCAGAACGCGGCAGGCTGCCGGATGGAGCCGCCCGTGTCCGATCCGAGCGCGGCGTGGCACATGCCCGCCGCCACCGCTGCTGCCGAGCCACCGGACGAGCCGCCCGGCACATACTTTTCATTGCACGGATTGCGTACCGGGCCGAAGTAGGAGTTCTCGTTCGACGAGCCCATCGCAAACTCATC
>DATGCC010000518.1:0-2228 GCA_035312345.1 Rhodothermales bacterium | reverse complement strand
GTAAGCGCGTGCAGGTACCCGTCCCGCCGACCACCATGGTGACATCTTGCTGGATTTATGGTTGGGGCGGGGAGCCGGTGGACGGCGCGTCTGACAGCGGTCAGCCTGGCGGGCATGGACCGCGAGAAGCTGGCGCGTGAGCTGCTTGAGAGCGAGAAGGCGGTGGCCGTGGGGTGGTGCGGAGCAGAGGCGCACCCCCTGGTGGCGCTGCGCAAGTTACGTGAGGAGATGTGCGGGGCAGAAGGCGATGAATACGAGCTGACGCTCACGGGGCTTGTGAAGTGGACCCCGAATTTTGGACCAGAGGCTAAGGTGGTAAGTAAAGCCTGCTCTGAACGGAAAGATGAGCAGGATGAAGAAGACACGGAAGAAGTTCAGCCCAGCGTTTAAGGCTAAAATTGCTCTGGCGGCTGTGAAAGAAGACGAGACGGTGGCCGCGCTGGCTCGCCGGCACAAGGTTCACCCGAATCAGATCTACAAGTGGAAACGGGAATTTTTCGAGAATCTTGATCGCGTATTCGAAGCCGAGGGCAGCGGAAACAAGCACGCTTACCGAGAGGCCGAGCTGCTGCAGAAGATCGGTGAGCTGACAGTGGAACGCGATTTTTTATCGAGAGGGCTCGAGAAATGCCGATGAAGCAGCGGCGGAAAATGATCGAGCCCCACCTCAAGCTGTCAATGCGTCGACAATGCGAGCTTCTCGCAGTGAATCGGTCGAGCCTGTACTACCAGCCAGTTGAACCTGACCCTGATGAGCTGGCGCTGATGCGTGTTATTGATGAGCTGCATCTTGAATTTCCGTTCTATGGCAGCCGCAAGATCACCGAAGTACTCAAAGCCAAAGGCCACGCGGTCAATCGTAAGCGCGTGCAGAGGCTCATGCGATTGATGGACTTGGAAGCGATCGCGCCAAAACCCAATACCAGCCGCAAAGCGAAGGATCACCCGGTGTTCCCGTATTTGCTACGAAATCTGAAGGTTTCACGGGTCAACCAGGTCTGGGCGGCTGACATGAGTGTGCCGCAGAAAGCTGCACGAGAGATGAGGGATAGGCCCCTCGCAATCGGCTTGCAGGAGCAGGTTGCAAACCACCGCAAGCGGCTTGGGTCAAAAGCCCTGGTCGTGAGCGTTGCGGAAAAGGCACGGTAAGGTGTCAGGTGTGGACCAAGAAGGCGAACAACCGTGAACTGCCGTTCAAGTGTCGAAACTGCTCAGATGACGTCGAAACCGGGAGTTGATGTTGGCCCGGGACAAGCATGGCGAGTGCCTGTTGATTGGCCATGCGGCGTCCGGCATAGAGGCAGCGCGATCTTGGTCCAGGCTCTCGTGTGGAACTGCGGGAACCTTCGGTTGCGATGCAAAGGGAAAGGCACAAGCTATAAGGGCGAGGCCGACAATACCGACGCGCAGCCAAGGGGCGGAGCGACTCGTAGTAGCGCTGAAGCTGCTGTAATGGCGGTGGAGCGAAGGGGTCGCATCATCGGGTCATGGGTGCAGGTCAACCGCTTCGGTGGGAGGAGCCTAGGTTCATGACAAGGTCATTCGACATACCGAAACGACTTGTGTGGGACGCGTTCTGCCAAGTCAAGAGCAATGGAGGAGCAGCGGGTGTAGACAACGAGTCGATTGAAGAATTCGAGAGAGACCTTCGTCGAAACCTCTACAAGATCTGGAATCGGATGTCATCGGGGAGCTACTTTCCACCGCCGGTGAGATCCGTGTTGATTCCAAAGAAGGATGGGGGACAGCGAAGGCTCGGAGTGCCAACAGTTGCAGACCGAGTTGCCCAAACGGCCGCGAAGATGGTCCTTGATCCTATGCTTGAGCCCATATTTGATCGGGACTCGTTTGGCTATCGTCCAGGTCGTTCCGCGCTGGACGCGGTGGCCTTGGTGAGACGACGGTGTTGGAAGTATGATTGGGTCGTTGAATTTGACATTAAAGGTCTGTTTGACAATATTGATCATACGCTCCTCCTCCGTGCATTGGAGCGGCACTGCAAAGTGCGTTGGGTGATGCTGTACATCAAACGATGGCTGACAGCCCCGCTCCTGGACGACGATGGCTCTCTGAGGCCCCGCACGCGGGGAGCTCCACAAGGAGGTGTCGTCAGTCCGCTGATCGCGAATCTATTTCTTCATTACGTGCTCGACAGCTGGATGCGACGCAACTTGCGAAGTGTTCGGTTTTGCCGGTACGCAGATGATGGGGTCGTGCACTGCAAAAGC
>DATGCC010000517.1:0-6239 GCA_035312345.1 Rhodothermales bacterium | reverse complement strand
TTTCAGCGGGCGGCACTAATTCAAAAAGTGCATCCAAGCTGACGACGAGTAGACCGTCAAAACCATCAACCAATTGCTGTAACACATCTGCCCGTTGAATGAGGGGCGTGGCTTCCGCTATCTGCTCGGCGTCATAGGGTTTCTGGTTCGTCGGGGGAAATAAAAGAGCCGAGGTATTATCATCTCCCAGTTGCTCCAGGTCGCTATGCAGATATGCAGCCGCTTCTGCATCCGGCAGTAGGTAAACAACGAGCCTTCGACTTTTTTCCTGCATATACCGACTTATGAAAGCAGGCGTAGAGCCCACCCCACCTTTCATCCGTAGGCTTCTGGCAATAGCCTGTGATGGTGCGTTGAGCCAGGCTGCGGCGCGCTGGACGACCTCCGTGGTGGCAATGGTCTGATAAATAGAAAGAAGAGACACGAGCGTATGCGTTTTGACAGAACCCACAAACACAGAAAGGCCCTGTCCTAGGAGGAGAGGGCTTTATATGCTGTCTAAGACCATCAGAATAAAAAGAGGTTCGCGCGTTAAGATGCCTTAACAAAAGACTTGCAGTGTTTCACGTGAAACACGACTGCTTGGTCACCAACCTTCCCGCATTGTTTCACGTGAAACACCACAAAAACCCGATTATGCACCAAGATCAGCCTTAATTGCTGAGCGGACAAAACCATCAGCCTGCTCAAGGCGAGCACGGGCTTTTTCCAGCGACACATCAGCGAGCGCCATAACCAGTGCCGTCTTTACATGACCATTTGCTTGCTCCAGAACCTTTGTAGCTTCTTCATAAGAGAGGTCGGTGACGGTCATCACCGTCCGCTTAGAACGCTCCACCAGCTTCTTATTGGTCATTTGCAAATCAACCATCATGTTCTCATACACCTTGCCGAGGCGAATCATGGCAGCTGTCGTAATCATGTTGAGCACGAGCTTCTGTGCGGTCCCACTTATCATGCGCGTTGACCCCATAACCACCTCAGGACCTACCACCGGGCACATAGCCACATCCACCTCCAGATCAAAAGCAGAGCGGGGATTGCAGGTCACGAAAAGCGTTTTACAGCCGATCTCTCGGGCATATTTGACCGCACCTACTACATAGGGTGTGCGGCGGCTGGCAGCAATACCACAGACCACATCCGAAGCAACGACTCCAGCTTCCCGGATAGCCTCAGCCCCATTTACCTCATAGTCTTCTGCGCCTTCCTGAGACCTAAAGACGGCTGGCGGTCCCCCTGCAATCAAACCCTGAACCATCTCGGGCGGCGAGCCAAACGTCGGAGGGCATTCGGAAGCATCAAGAATACCAAGACGACCACTGGTGCCCGCGCCCACATAGAATAGCCGCCTGCCCTCTTTAAAAGCAGCCACCACAATTTCGACCGCCTGCGCTATGTAAGGCAACTCCTGCCGCACGGCAATCGGCACCTTATGATCCTCCGTGTTTATAATTTCGAGAATCTCGCGCACGGAGGCCGTATCGATCTGTATAGAGCGCGGGTTGCGCTGTTCGGTAGCCAGGGTGCGCAACTCGGCAAAAAGGGTGGGTTCAGCCATGAAAATCAGGTTGAAGTACGTTTGTGAATAGAAAAGCGCCAGCCCAGAAAAACGAGCGCCACAAGGAGCAAGACGCAAAGCGGTAGGATCCAGGCTGGAAAGGGGCGCTGGAGATCCAGAGAAGAAACATCTCCATAGAGCACCGGGGCGGCCCAGAAAAAGGGACTCGTTTCCAACCGAGACGCTTTCTCAAGATACTCAAGCTGGGCCTGCTGTAGTGCGACATCTTTGGTAAGTCCTCGTTGCAGGTGGCGATAAAATGACGCCATAAGCGTAGCTGAGGCTTCGTCATCAACAAACCAGGAGGTTGCAAGGGTGGTAGGCACGCCCGCTGCACGAAAGGCATATTGCAGGCCTGCCAGTCCCTCACCGGGATAAGGCACGCCGCGTGCCGTGTTGCAGCCACTCAGCACGGCGAGTTGCGTCGGCAAACGCATCCGCTGGATCTCATGGAGGTATAACAAACCATCCTCATCATCATTGGGATTCGCGGAAAGGATCACCGCATTTTGCAAAGGGGCTTTTCCATTAATCAAGGTGTGAGAAGCGATATGCACAACACGGGCCTGGGCAGCGAGGGCAGAAAACGAGACCTCATCTGCGCTGGCGTTCAACCGCATCACCTTACGACGGAAAAGCGACTCGATATGCTGCATCTCCTGTTCAACGCCCGACAGCGAGGGCAGGGCGTCAGCGGAAAGAGACACTGCACGGAAAGCGGGTGTCTGGCTAATGTCGGAGAAATCGTTTTTACCGAAAGCAGCCAAATCGTACATAAAATCCCGATCAAGGTCAGCTTGCACGGCCAGGAGAGGCGCAGCCAGCTCCTCAGAAATGGCATGCTTACGTACCAGATAAGCAGCCTGCTGGTGGTTATGATCACCAGCAGGCTCTTCCACCAACATCCCGAAAGGCAGGAGGAAGAGCGGTCCATCAGGCACAATGACAAGCCGGGCATCCATAGGAATAGCCGCCTTGAGCGGGGCATAGAGCACATCATACAACTCGTTCAAGGCACGGAGCGAAAAAACCCGGGCGTCAAAGTCAATGCCAGCTTGGTTGTCAGCAAGAGCAGGGCTGACTTGGCGGATACGGGCAACGAGATCAGGAACAGAGGTGGTGAGTGGGAAAACCTGTAGGCCGTTTGCATCCAGCACGAAAGCATAGGATCGGGCAGGGGTAGGCAGCAAGACACCATTTACACTTTCTTCGCTAATAAAATAGGATATCAACACCTGATCGGCGTCCAGCGCCTGTTGCAAGGTATGAAGGGAGGAAACAGAAAGAGGCTGCTTGAGACGCAGCAAGCTCTTCAACTGACCGGCAAGGTGGGCTTCTTGGGCTTTCAGATCTGTACGTTCAGTAGCAGAAAGCGTGTCTGACGCAAGGGCGCTGAGCGTTGCGTTTTGCGCGGCGATCAGGCTGTCATGGCGTGCCCGCTGCTCAAGCGAGAGATCTTCTACAAGCCTGGACTGGTGCTGCAAATCTTGCAGGTGGCGGGCACGGGAATAAGCCAATTGCAAGAACGCCTCTTCAAAACGCTCCTGCGCAAGCAGAGCGCGGACTTTGCCCCGGTAAGGAATGTACCGAGCCTCAGAGACCTGGGCCCCCCAATCAGTAGAACGCAGGGACGCATAGTAGGCCTCAGTGGTGTCAATGGCTTGCTGATAAAAGTGATACGCCTTCGCATAATCTTCTTTACGCTCGTAGAGCAAGCCCATTAGATTGAGCGAAAGCCGCTTGTAATCGCGATGGCGGGCATCGTTAATGCGCGCATAGGCTTCTTGCAAGGCTTTTTCAGCCTTATCAAAATCTCCCGTCTTGAGATAGAAGCCCCCCAGGGCATATTTCGCCTGGTACTGCCAATGAGCCTCTGTGGTCTGCAAAGCCACTTCTTGCGCTTCCAGAAGATACGACAGCGCGCTAGCAGGTTCTCCAAGGAGGGTATAGGCATTACCCAACTCAAGCAACGTGGCAACAGTGCGTGAGGGACTTTGACTAAGTGCCAAAGTCTGATGCAAGAGTGCAATGGCTTCTTCAAGCGGATTGTTTGGCAAGATCGAAGACCCAAGTTCAGAAGCTTGAGGTATAACCAGCAGCACCGTATCAGAAAGGGGAAAGTTAGAATCAACCGTTTCTAACAAGGCATCAGCAGAGGAAAACAACGTGCGGATATAAGCATCACGCCATCTGTCATCGCGGGTAGCTACGGTATCAAGAACCGTTCTCGCCATCCGGTAGCTATCGTAGGCGGCCGGGATGTCTTGCATACGAACCAGAGTGTTGCCAAAATTCAAATAATAGCTAGCACTGAGGACAGGATAAGATGAAAACCTAATAGCTTGGGCAAAAGCATCTGCTGCTTTGTTCAGGTCGTTCAGATAATAGTGGGCATTGCCCGTAGTGCTGTGGTACCAGGCAACATAAAAGGAGTCATCTCGGCTTTCGATAGGAAGAACCCAAAGGCTGTCACGAAGCAAATCCAAAGAAACGAGCATGTCTTGATAGGCATCAAGACGACCGAGGGTTACAATTTCTCGGGTAACGAGACGTCTGAAAAGGGCATTGGGTACAGCGCCCTTGCAGGATCGTGTTTTTCTAGCGAGAGCAAGAAACGCGTGCAAATCCTCTCGGCTTTCGTGATTCATGTTATCATAGACTTCTATAGCTTCGGTATAGTGCTCCGAGCAAGGATCATCAGCAAAAGCAGGTATAGCAAGCCAAAGGGCTGCCACAATAATCAAGGTTCTCATGTAAAAAGATGATTCTTTGCTAAAAGAATCGTATATGTCAGTAAGGTGGGAAGGACACAATACAATACCCCCACCTATTCATCAACCTATCATTCATTAAGTAGGAGGTTGCTATGATTCACGAATGGGATATGCTATTTATTATAAAAGACGATCCTGGAGGAGATGGGGGCGGCGAAGATCCCCCGGATCCAGATCCAGATCCACCACCCGATGGAGGATGACTCTTTTCTGTCCCTAAGGCCTGGCTTCCCTACGGAGGCCAGGCCTCTTTGTTATCTATGAACGAAACCACCCCGTCAGCGTTGGTTGAGGAGTGTCATCGCTCCTATTCGCTTCGCCGCCCCCGCATGGTTCTTCGCTCTCTTCAGGTCCGCTCCTTTCGTGCCCATGCGGAGACGCAGGTTGACTTCGTGCCGGCTATCAATTTGTTGCATGGTCCCAATGGAGCAGGTAAGACCAACCTGCTGGAAGCCATCCATTACCTCTGTCTGTCCAAAAGTTTTATTGCCTCCAAGGATACGTATGTGCTGCGCAAGGGCAGTCCTTTTTTTGAAGTGGAAGGATTGTTTGCGAGTGAGCGGCGGCCCGAGCTGCGGGTGCGGCTGGTGTTTGTACCAAGCGAAGGAAAACGGATATTTATCAACGGCGCACCGCTGGAGCGGCTGGCTGACATCGTAGGACAACTGCCTGTGGTGGTCTTCTCGCCCGAGGATCAGGCACTGACGGCAGGCGGGCCAGACGAGCGACGGCGTTTCCTGAACAACATCATGAGCCAGGCCCGCCCGGTCTACCTGGACGACCTAATGAAGTACCGGCGGACGCTACGGCAACGCAACGAACTGCTAACCCAGTACCGCAAAGCCCCACACCAGGCACAACCCTCGGTGCTGGCATCGTGGGATGCCGAACTGGTGACATTGGGCGCGCGGGTGGTGACGGCACGGCTCCGCTTCTTGCAGGAGTTCAGTGGATTTCTTCAAGAAGCCTATCAGCGTATCGAAGCCGTCGCGGAAAAACCAACCATTACGTATGACACGATTGGCAAGGTCAAGCCGGATGCAAACGAAGAAGCGGTCGCGCAACTTTACTGGCAGCAACTGGAGCGGGTAGCGAAACGCGAGCGCGCCCTGGGCCGGACGCTCATCGGACCCCACCGCGACGAACTGATTTTCCGGCTGGACAATTTTGAGGTGCGCCGGTATGCCTCACAGGGACAGCACCGCACCTTCGGGATGGCGCTGAAGCTCGCGCAGTATTTCTACCTGCACGACCGGTTGGAGGAAGCCCCTATCTTCTTACTCGATGATGTCTTCGACACCCTCGACGAACGGCGCACCAAGGCCTTCCTCGACCTCATGCAAACCGAAACCATCGGGCAGAGCATCATCACGGCCGCCCAGCGCTATCCGTTCGATACGCTGGTTCCCTTCGATACCCCAGGCAACCAGACGCTACTTGTGACGCCGGGTGCAGTAACGGTGGACGAAGCCGCCGAAATGTGACAAGTCTTTTGCTTCTGGGCTGGATCCCACAGAAGGGCGTAGCGCGTTGTTAACACACGTCTCTTCTTCAACCCGGTGATAACATGATCTCGATTGCTACCATCGCCCGCCGCCATGCCCTGTTTCTCGTCCTCGTGGCGGCCTTCCTCGTCTCAAGCTGCACGGTTTCGAAAAGTCCTATTACGGGTAACAAACGGGCCTATGGCTATTCGTGGGCGCAAGAGGTCCAGATCGGTAAGGAGTCGGATCCCCAGATCGTAGCCCAGTTTGGATTGGCTGATGATCCGCAGGCAGCAGCCCTTGTCGAGCAAATCGGGCAGGAAGTGTTGGCCGAAAGCCACCTGCGCCGTCCTGATGCAGATCCTGAGTTTCGCAATACTGCATTTACCTTCCGGCTACTAGATAGCCCGGTAGTAAATG
>DATGCC010000516.1:0-6089 GCA_035312345.1 Rhodothermales bacterium | reverse complement strand
CCCGACGAGGACCAGACCGATCCCAATCAGAATGGTCGTTTGATACGTGCGGCGCGGCCTTTCCATGCGGTAAACAGCTCTTGAATGACTCCTCAACTCCTGTTCAAACACCTTGCCTGCTGAGGATAGTTTCGGCAAGATGCCACGGCTCTGTAAAACATTCGGTTAGAAGAAACGCTAACCGGGTGTGCATGTTGCGCGGACAAGGGCAAGACATTGGGAAGTAGGACCTGGGAATTGGTTTTTCAAAGAACCGTTTCCATTTTCCTATTTCCTAAATCCTAACATCGGTTGTCCAGGGCATAAACTCAAGTTTTTGGTATCCCAAAACAGATCCCATTTAGCCCTCGTCCTCTTCGATGTCGTTTTGCATGAGGACATCGCGGAAGGCGATTTCCTCGGCAGCGAGAACATAAACGGTGGAGGGAAGGCCGTCGGTGCGGGCGCGAAGCTGTTCGTAATAGGCCGTAAAATCGTCTTGGGGAGCCGCCATGCCCATGAAGACGAGATCGGCGTCTTTGGAGGTGGTATGCAGAATTTCGTCGAACGGACGCCCGTTGCCGACGATCACATCGAGTTCGGCTCCGGTGCGCAGTTGGGCAATGGTGGGCCGGAGGTTGGCGCGAGCACGTTCCGCCGCGGACTCGTTGGGCACCACCATTTTCAAATGGACCTGCGCCTGGGGCCAGGACAGATCCGTCTGCACCAGATAGGCCAGGATCATCATCAGCCCGCCGTTGCCTTTGAGGCCACCCCACCACAGATCGATGCGCTGGCGGTTGCCGTAGCCGCGCTGCTCGTCGTCCCGCACAATGATGATATTGCGCTTGGCCTGGTAGAAATGCTCGATCATCTGGCAGTAGCGCTCGCGGTGTTTCAGCGTCTGGCTGTCGCCGAGCAAGATGGTATTGGGCACGAGCGCGCCCAATCCGTAGGCATCCACCAGCCGCTCCGAGCCCATAAATGGATCGGGGGCCGAGACGACGCGCACCAGCGCCTGCACGCCGCGCCGGGCCATGTACTCGCGAATGTTCGCCTCCATCCCCTGCAACCGTTCGGGCGTGACATGCACGCCCGGCATCACGGTCGAGACTGTCATCAGGGCGCGGTTGTGGGTGAAGGCCGTTGCCAGATCGATGAGATGCCAGCGGCGCGTGGGAGCCCCGGAGAGCACGAGCAAGTGTGGACGCCAGTTTTTGGAATCCGGCTCGGTGCGCAGCCGCATCAGCCCGGCCCGCGTAATCGCCATCCAGATGCCGCTACGCACATCGCCCCAGGCACTCTCCAGCCCGCGCCGCTCCAGCCACACGTAGATGACAATAACAAACAGCACCGCCACGCCCGTCGCCACCGCGTTGATGAGCAGCATCACGGCGATACACCCCAGGGCTCCCAGCAGCGAAAAGGCCCAGTGTACCTTGAAAAGCGGCCTGAACGACGGGCTGCCAAGAAACCGCTCAATGCCTGCCGTGATGTTGAGCACACCGTAGGTCGTCAGGAAAAACATCGACAGCACGGGCGCGATGATGTTCAGATTGCCAAAGTAGACGGCGACGAGCGCGAGGCCGAGGGTGAGGAGGGTGCCCAGGCGCGGCGTGTCGTCCTCGCCGCTACCTTTGCCGAGCCACTGGAGCCAGCGCGGCAACACTTTGTCGCGGGCGAGGGCTTGCAAGACACGGGGGGCTCCCAGGATGCTTCCGACCGCACTGGACAGCGTTGCCCCCCAAACGCCCATGATGATCGCATCGCCCCAGAACGCCATCTTGCGCATGATGAGCGGATCTTCGATGAGCGTGACGGCATCGGCGCGCATGGCGAGCAAAATCGGCAGCGCCATGTAGATCAGGTAGCCTACCCCGATCGCGGCAAACGTCCCACGAGGAATAGAGTGGCCTGGATTTTCGAGATCACCGGACATGTTCACGCCCGCCATGATGCCCGTAACCGCCGGGAAGAAAACTGCAAACACCGTCCAGAATGGCTCCGACAATCGATCTGCCGCGCCCCACATCTCGATGGTTGTCTCTTCCAAGGGCGAGCCGAAGACCAGCGAAAGCAAAGACAGGGCGATGGCCGCCATAATGAAATACTGCGCCCGAATCGCCGTTTTCGCCGAGCCGAGTGCCAGCGCCGCTACCGCTACCGTCGTCACCAACCCGACGACTTTTTCATCCAGCATCGGAAAAACACCGACGACGCTCTCTGCAAAACCGACGGTGTAGAGCGCAATCGACAGGCCCTGCGCCAGATACAACGGAATACCAATGGCCCCGCCGGACTCGATGCCGAGCGACCGGCTGATCATATAATACGCCCCCCCAATCCGCACGCGCTGGTCGGTGGCGATGGCAGCAATCGAGAGCGCGGTCAGAAAAGTAATCGACGTAGCGAGTGTGACGATCAGCAGCGTGCCGACAAGCCCCACGTTGCCCACGACCCACCCAAATCGCAGGTACATGATGACACCGAGGATGGTCAGGATGGACGGTGTAAACACACCGCCGAAGGTCCCGAGTCCGCCGGGCTTGGCGGGAACAACCTCTGCTTTAGCTGGCCGTATTCTTCGAAAAACTTTTTTTAGCATACTGCTGGTGGCTACTAACCATCCACTACGATGGGTACGACAAAACCGTTGGAAGGTACGGCAAGCCAGCCTTTCATGCAGTGTTTACCTGCAAGGCAACACTCTCGACTCAAGAAATATGGGTTTTGGCTGATACTTGAAGGGATGTACCCGGCGCTGGCTTTACTTCTCAACGGACGGCGCGTAGCTTCTACTATTCTGACTTCTGGTTTTCCCCGTTTCTCTATGCGACGCCTCTCTCGCATTTTCCTGTTCCTCCTGCTGGCAACGGCCCCCGCCGTGCACGCCCAGCACCTCTCTGACCGCCCTGGCGACAGTCTGCTCTTCCGCGCCGACCTGCAAGCCGTCGTGGAGTTGCAAGTCGCACGGGATGCACCGGTACTGGTCGAACTGCTCAATAACCCAGACGCTGCCATCCGGGCGCGGGCTGCGCTGGCGCTCGCGTCGGTGCAGGATTCTACGGCGGTGCCGTTCTTGATTGGTCGGCTTCGTGATCCCGAAGCCACGGTCCGCGCCGATGCCGCGTTTGCGCTCGGCCAATCGTCGGGCGCGGTAGATTCTGACTTTCTGTTAGAAGCGCTGGCGGATGAAAGCGACGCAACCGTCCGGCAACGGCTGATCGAAGCTTTAGGTAAGCAAGGCAATGCCGCCTCGCTCGTGGCGCTTGTTGATCACGCATGGGAAGAAACAGAACAGGCTGCCGTGGCGCTCGCAGTCGGGCGCTATGCCTTGCGCAATGTCCACGCCGAAGAAGCCGTCGACTTCCTGGTAACGAGCCTGGGTGCTCCCGCCGACACGGTGCGGCTTCACGCGGCGTACTACTTCGGCCGCAGCCGCGAGACAGATCCATGGCAGCCGCGCGCTGATTCCGTCCGTGCCTGGCTCGATGCGATGAATCCTGCTGATCCTGCCGCGATGCACCTTGTAACGGGCCTCGGCAGGCTCAATGACCCCACCGACACAGAACGCCTGCTCCACTGGCTTCGCCATGCCGAAGACTGGCGCACCCGCGTCAACGCCGTGCGCGCGCTGTCGTCGCGCACTGATGTGCCCGGCATCCGCGCTGCGCTCTACGACCAATTGGTCGATCCCTCCATGCACGTAGCGATTGCGGCGGCCAATGCGCTGAACGATGGCAAACCCTGGTCCAGCACCGACACCGACCTTATCCAGAAGTGGATCTACCACAACAGCTATGCCTGGCGCATCACCACACTGCTGCTCATCGGACTGGCGCAGCAGGAAAGCCAGCATGCCTTTGTGCTCAACCAACTCGAACAACTGCGCGGCAACCCGAACACCGTCGAGGCCTACCGCGACGCCCTGCCCGCCCTGCGCTACCTGCCCTATGACGACGCCTTCAACCGGCTCGTCAACGCCGCGCACCATACCGACATGCGCATTGCCACCACCGCCCTCAGCACCCTCGCGGCCCGCTGGCGCGATGAGAAACCGACCGAGGCCGATGCCTATTTCTATGCTTTCACAGAGGGACTCCGCCAGAAAGATCTTGCCATCACCTCCACTACGACGTCCGTCCTGAGCGATTCCCTCTTTCAACCCCTCGGCGCAACGGCAGTGCTGATGGAGGTCTACGAGACCCTAACGCTGCCCGGCGAACGGGAGCAGATGACCACCATCCTCCGTGCCCTAGGCAACACGGGCCAGGCCTCTGCCGACTCGCTGCTGCAAGCTGCTTCCGAACACGACGACCCCATCCTCGCGCGGGCAGGTGCCCAGGCGCTGGCAAACCTCCGTGACGAAACGTTTGAAAGCCCAACGCTGATACCACCGCAGGAACGCGACATCGACTGGGCTTACCTGCAATCCCTTGGGGCACATCCACAGTTGGTCCTCAACACGACGAAAGGCCCGATTACGCTGGTGCTAAACACCGAAGAGGCTCCGCTGACGGTGCAAACCATCGCGCAGTTCGCCCGCGACGGGAAATACAACAATGTGCCTTTTCACCGCGTCGTGCCCAACTTCGTCATCCAGGGGGGCGACTATGCCCGCCGCGACGGCTATGGCGGGCCACCGTTTGCCATCCGTAGCGAGTTCACGCGCCTGCCCTACACACGCGGCGCGCTGGGCATGGCGAGTTCGGGCAAAGACACCGAAGGCTCACAGTTCTTCATCACCCACAGCATGCAGCCGCACCTCGACGGTCGGTACACCGCCTTCGGCTACGTCCTCGAAGGACTGGACATAGTCGACAACATCTATAGGGACGACCTCATCACATCGGCGAGGGTAGTGCCTGAGATGCCGTAATTATGGATGGCGCGTAAATGGTTGGGGTTGCGGGAGCAAGATAGAAACTTCCATTCACCCTCAACCAACCACAAAACTACTCCACAAGCTGGTTGTATTCCGTGAGGTGCGAGGGGTCAACCGTGTTAAGCAAAGAGTAGGCTTCGGAGCTTTGCGGCGAGTCGAGAAAGACAGCAGCTAGCTCCTGGTACTTCGTGCCAAAGAAAAGATCGATGGTATACTGGCGTGCGAGGTTCTGTTTCAGTTCATCGAAAGAGCGAAGCACTTCGAGAACGGTATTGCGCGCCTCCTGCGTCTGCCCCACGAAATGATCCAGCCCGCCGAAGTGGTACTGGAAATAGGCCTTGCGTAAAGGTACAAAACGGGGATCGAGCAACTGCGTAATGAGGGCAGCGCGGTTGCGATCGTCGCCTGCGGAGCTCCAACCAATGCCATTCTGCGACTGCGCCAGTTCGGCAATGCGACGTGCTTTCTGAAAATGCGGCGTGCCACCCAACTCGCTGAACGTATCGTAGTCGTACCCCAGCATCACGTAGGCGTAGAAGTCAAGCACCGACGTGAGCGGATTATAGCGCTCGGTCTCAAAGGTCAGCGGCGTGCCCTGCGCATAATCAAACTGCCACTCCGAATCGTTGACCTGCAGCACCCGGGAGTTTTGCGTGGTGCCATAGATGGGCCGTAGGCTTGTCAGAATAAACTGGGCCCGAAAGCTCGTCAGCGTCAGCGCTTCCTGAATGATAATCTGCATGGAGCAGTCGATGCGCTCGTGTTCCTGAAAGCGATCCTGTGTCCAGGTATGGTTGTTCATGTACGCCCGCACATCCTGCTCCAACTCTTTGAGGTAGGTGTAGCTCGACCCACTCAGTTGCGAATAATTCACCGTGACGGTGCAGTTGAACTCCCGCGCCTCGGCCTTTGGAGCCAGCCATGTGGCAAAGAGCAGAAGCCCGGCAAGACAGGTGGCAACGATGTTTGTGCGTGACATACCAGCAAAGAGAATTGGATACAAAAAGGGCTTTGTGGTACCCGATGCAGCGAGGACGGTTTCCCGCACACGGGTGTGCTTTTAGTACCCCGATCCCGCTATGTATGATGAGCCTATAGGATGGGTGGACGATTTTTTGACTGCGTACCATGGCATTTTCAGCATGGATACCGTAACTAGCATATAATGTTCAGGCATCCACCTCCCCGCTGCCGCGATAGTGATGAAGGGATCTAGTTTTCTTAG
>DATGCC010000515.1:0-5979 GCA_035312345.1 Rhodothermales bacterium | reverse complement strand
ATAACGCACGAAACGATGACAATAAAGACATACCTATGAGGACAGGTACAGACCGAACGGCAGGAAACGAACGCACCCTCAAAGATAGCGGTTCGCGTGCAGCTTATCCTATAAAATTTGGTGATTTTGCGGACCCTTTAGGTTGCTTCAACCATGGAGGGGGCAAAGAAGGCTTTTCTCTACGACCTTAGCATGCTCTGCGGTTAAAAGACCCAGCATCGCCTTTTCCTACGAACACCTGTTACGATCCATGTACATGCGGTTTGTAACGGATCACACCGCTCAGACCCGCGTGCTAGCACCACACGCCAAATCACCCAAGCCCGCAACGCACTATGAGCCTCACCTCTATCAACCCGGCGACCGGCGAAACCATTAAAACCTACGATGAACTCACGGCCAGCGAGATCGACGAGCGGGTGGACCGCGCTGCCGACGCCTTCAAACGGCATCGCCAGACCTCCTTTGCCGAGCGCGCCGAGAAGATGCGCACGGCGGGCAACATCCTCGAAGACCGTGCCGACGAGTGGGGCCGCCTCATGACCGAAGAGATGGGCAAGCCCATCGCGCAGGCAACCGGCGAAGCCAGGAAATGCGCCTGGGTGTGCCGCTACTACGCCGACCATGCCGGGGAATTTCTGGCCGATGAAGTCGTGGAGACCGACGCGTCGAAGAGCTACATTGCCTACCAGCCGCTGGGCCCGGTGCTGGCGGTGATGCCGTGGAATTTTCCGCTGTGGCAAGTCTTTCGCTTCGCCGCGCCTGCGCTCATGGCGGGCAACGTGGGATTGCTCAAGCACGCCTCCAACGTCTCTGGCAGTGCCCTCGCCATCGAACAGATCCTGCGCGAGGCCGGATTCGACAACGACGAGTTTCAAACGCTGCTCATCTCGTCCGACCCGGTGGCCAACATCCTCAACGACCCGCGCGTGAAAGCGGCGACGCTGACGGGCAGCGAAGGCGCGGGCCGTGCTGTGGGTGGTAAAGCGGGCGAGCGCATCAAGCCCTCTGTGCTCGAACTTGGCGGCTCCGACCCGTTCATCGTCCTTGCCGATGCGGATCTGGACAAAGCCGTCGAGATTGGTGTGAAGGCGCGGATGCAGAACAACGGACAGAGTTGCATCGCCGCCAAGCGGTTCATCGTCGAAGAAAGTATCGCCGAGGAATACACAAACCGCTACGTGACAGCAATGGAAGCGCAGCAGGTGGGCGATCCGATGGAAGAAGATACCGATCTCGGCCCGCTCGCCCGCGAAGACTTGCGTGACGACATCCACGATCAGGTAGAGCGGGCACTGGAAGATGGCGCGACGCTACTCACCGGCGGCCACAAGCTGAACCGCGCTGGCTTCTACTACGCGCCCACCGTCCTCGGCGATGTGGAGCCGGGCACCGTGGCATTCGAGGAGGAAATCTTTGGCCCTGTCGCGTCCATCATCACAGCCAAAGATGTGGACCACGCCATCGAACTCGCCAATGACACGAGTTTTGGTCTGGGTGGGGCGGTTTTCACCGAGGACAAACAGAAAGGCGAGGACGTAGCGCTCCGGCTGGAGGTCGGCTGTGCATTTGTCAACGGCATGGTGGCAAGCGACCCGCGTCTGCCGTTCGGTGGCGTCAAGGAAAGTGGCTACGGGCGCGAACTCTCGCACCACGGCATCCGCGAGTTCGTAAATATCAAGACGGTGTGGATAGGATGAGGTTTGAGGCGTAGCATAGCGAGTAGTATATTTGATTTTACAAGCGCCTACGTCAATATGGGTTGCTATGAAGCTACATGCTCTCGTTCTTTTCCTGCTCTATCCCATTCTTTCCAGCCTCTATGTTGCGGGAATTATTCGGCACGACAGACACGATGATACCTATAGGCAACTCGCTCAACAGCCGCAATTTGTCTCCGTTTTTCCTTTGGAATCGGAAGGAGCGTTCATTGGCAGTTCCGTTCTGATTGCACCGTCGTGGTTACTCACTGCAGAGCATGTCGTACGAGCACATAGTGCGCATTATCTAGAAGTGGCAACGTCTCAACATAGGTACGCGGTCGATGCGATCATCAAACACCCAGAGGCCGATCTGGCGCTTGTTCATCTTGCAGAACCCATACCATCTGTCCAACCTGCCATACGCTATCGCGCAGAAGATGAACAGGGCCGAAGAGGCGTGAGCGTTGGATATGGCGTCTCTGGCACGGGCGATGAAACGATGGGCATCCTGCTAGAACGTGGTCGTGAATATGTAGGGATTAAGCGAGCAGGGGAAAACATCATTGACGAGATTAATTCAGGGAGTATATTGCAGGCCGACTTCGATCATCCCATGGACTCTTTATATAACATGATGGGAAGCCCTGAAGCATTGGATTTGGAATATTTCCCTTATCGTGGAGACAGCGGAGGTGGTCTCTTTATAGAAGTAGAAGATGGGTGGAGGTTGTGCGGGATAACCATTGAGGCTACCACTCCGAGGAGAGTAGTGTCTGGAGACGGGAATCCTAAAAATGCAAAAGCATATGGTTGGATAAGCCAGTGGCATCGAGTATCTGATTTTAATGCCTGGATAGATCGACACATCCAATAAACCTATGCCTAATCATCTCGCCCAGAATAAGCAGCACGCGATGGACTTCTACGAGTTGATGTTCAACGCCTGCCAGCCGCGCGAGGCGATGGAACGCTACGTCGGCGAGGTGTACATTCAGCACAACCCGCATGTAGCCGACGGCAAGGATGCGTTCATCGCCTACTTCGAACGCATGGCGAGGGAGTATCCAGGCAAGCGCGTTCATTTCAAGCGGGCTATCGCCGAGGGCGACTATGTGGTGCTGCACTGCTTCCAGGAATGGCCCGGCGACGAAGACTATGCGGGGATCGACATCTTCCGCTTCGATGACAACGGCAAGATCGTCGAGCACTGGGATGTGCTGCAAGTCATTCCCAAAACGATGGCCCATAGCAACACCATGTTTTAATGCGCCGTAGAAGAACGCATTCTGCCTTCCTCACCAGCGAAAAAGACGATGGAATACTTCTGGCCCTTTAGCTGGATCTTGATTCCCGTGCTTGCCATTCTGGTAGGCGCGTTCAAAGAATGGCTCAAATTCAAAGAGAAACAACAGCAACTCGGTTTCTCCGCCGAAGAACTGGAGAAGACCGTCGCGGCGCAGCAGAAAGAATTGGAAGCCACCCAGCGCCGCCTGCAAAACCTCGAAGCCATCGTGACGAGCCAGATGTGGGATGTGGTACACGACGACGCGTTGCCGCAGCCCGAGAAGGAACGCGCCCTGGCCGGGGCCCGCGTCGATCTGGCTTTTCCCGAAGACGACACCTCCGACGCCGAGCGCACGGCCCGCCTTGCTCGCCGCCTCCGCACCTGACGCCGACGCCATGATTCCGTATCTCCTCATGGCTACGGCCTTCGGCATCGTCGCGGTCCTACTGTTGATCTTTGTAGGGCGTTATGCCGAGCGTGGAGCCAAGCTTGCCCATGCCGACGACACCATCACCGCGCTGACGGAGCAGTTGGACGCGGCACTGGAGAAACAGACCCGTCTCACCACCCGCGTCGAGAACCTCGAAGCCATTGTGACGGGTGAGGCGTGGGAGGCTTTTCAGCGCGGCGACCTCCTGGAAGGGCCATCCATAGACATACCGGAAGAACCCTCCAATGAGGAAAAAGCGGCACAGATGGCCCGGCGGCAGCGCATCTGACAAAGGCGGGCAAGAGATTGCAACAAATTACCTCACAGGTGGAAGTTTGTTAGATTGTTTATATATTGAAGCTGTCGCCCGTTCTTTGCAACACCATCTGTGACTGTTAGGGGTGCCTTGCTCGCTCTGTGTAGCGAGGCTGAGATGATACCCTTTGAACCTGATCCGGCTCATACCGGCGAAGGAAAACACGCATTGCCACTGCGGGCCGCTGCTGGGAGGCGGCTCGTACATGGAGGTGCAAAGGCTATCATCTTTACCGCCCTCGTCCGTCGTGATGGGGGCGGTTTTTTTGTGCCCGTACTCAACCGATAGCCTCAACACCTCATGTATAAAGTGTACGCTTCTCTCGTACTTACCCTCTTTCTCTTTTCACCCCAAGTTGCATCTGCCGCTGATGTGCAAGGCACCGTCACCGACGACGCAGCCGTGCCGCTGGCGGGAGCTACGGTGCAGCTTTTCGACGAAAACTCTGGCGTACAACGCTATGGCACCGCCACCGCTGCCGATGGTACCTTTCGCTTCGAGAACATTCGGGCGGGGCGCTACCAATTGGTCGTCAGCTATGTCGGGTTTGCCGAATACCGAGAGCGGTTGGTGGTAGCTCCTAATGTGGATCTGGATCTCACCATTCAGCTATCGGCGCGGGCCGTGCAGCAGCAGGAGGTGGTCGTCACGGCGTTGCGGGCGCGGGAGCAACTGAATCCCATCACGTTCAGCAACCTGACGGCGCGGGAGTTGGAGCTGCAGCCGGCGATGAAGGACCTGCCAGTGCATCTCGCCACGCTGCCGTCTATCACCACCTATTCCGAAAATGGCAACGGAATGGGCTATACCTACCTGCGCATGCGCGGCTTCGACCAGCGCCGCGTGGCCGTCGCCATCAATGGCATCCCGCAGAACGACCCCGAGGAGCACAACGTCTTCTGGATCAACTTCTTCGACATCGAAGGCGCGATCCAGGACATCCAGGTGCAGCGCGGCGCCGGGTCGGCGTTTTATGGTCCCACGGCTATCGGCGGCGCGATCAATGTGGTGGCGGTGCCCTACAAACCGTATCCCTACGCGATGGTGGAAGCAGGCTACGGTTCATTCGACACGCAGCGCTACACCGTGGAGGCCAATACCGGTTTGCTGGATGATCGCTACGTGGTCTTTGGGCGGTTCAGTCGTCTTCTCTCGGATGGATACCGCGACTGGTCATGGACGGAGTTCTACCGCTTCTTCGGCGGCGTGGCGCGCTACGGCGAAAACTCGACGGTGATGCTGCAAGCCTACGGCGGTCCCCAGCGCGATGGCCTCGCCTACATCGGCATTCCCAAGGAAGCCAACGAGGACGAAGACGCCCGCCGCGATAACCTCAGCGCGTTCACCGAAGACATCGAGGATTTCCACCAGCCGCACCTCGAACTGCTGCACGACTGGCAGATCCGCCCCGGCCTCGACTTTCACCAGGCCCTCTTCGGCATCAAGGGCGAAGGCTATTTCGACTTCGACGGGTCGTTTCGCTCGCCGGATTATCTCATGCTGCCGGAGAATTTTGGCGATCTGTCCGATGAAGATCGCCAGCAACCTTTGTACGTCGTCGCGCCGGAGGCAAGCCTGCTCTTTCGTGCTTATCTCGACCAGTGGCAGGTGGGCTGGCAGCCACACCTCACGCTGACGCGGGGCACGAGCGAGACGACCATTGGGGCCGAGGCGCGGCTGCATCGGTCGCTACGGTGGGGTCGTATTCAGGAGGCAACGCGGCCCATCCCGGACGACCGCATCGGTGACAACGATGTGCGCGTCTACAGCGTGCGTGGCGAGAAAATCATCACGTCCCTCTACGGTAGCCATCTGTTCCGGCCCGTGGAGCGGCTGGCCGTGCAGGCCGATGTGCAGCTTACGTATCGCCGCTATCGCATCTTCGACGAGGCGTTCTTCGGTGCCGAATTCGAGAAGCCGTATTTCTTCGTCAATCCGCGCCTGGGCGTGACGTTCAATCCTGAGCAGCCCTTGAGCGCGTACGCCAGCGTCGCGTACACCAATCGCGAGCCACGCATGAAAAGCCTGTACGATGGCGAAGAGGCTGGAGCCGGCTTCCAGCCGCAGTTCGAGCAGAACGCCAATGGCTCCTTCGATTACGACGTGCCTTTCGTGGAGGCCGAGCAACTTATCGACATTGAGCTAGGCAGTGCGCTTGTGAAGCAGCGGTATCGCCTTTCGGCCAACGTGTTCTACATGGACTTCCGCGACGAGATTGTGCCGAGCGGAGGGTTGGATCAGTTTG
>DATGCC010000514.1:0-6315 GCA_035312345.1 Rhodothermales bacterium | reverse complement strand
CCGCCCAGTGCCACGATAGAGGCAAACGAATCGACCTCCTCGACTAGCGCTTCGTTGCTGTTCAGTTCAAAGTTGTTTTCCTCCCCGGCCCGCACGCGGCGGATAACGCGCATGTGGCCCGTCACCTCGTCCATCGTCGCCTGCAACAACTCGACGCTCGGTGCCCGCACATCGATGTTCAAGTCACGGTTCGACGCGCTGTAGGCATTAATCATACGCGTGATTGGGATGACCGCAATCATGTCCTGGCTCTGCCCAAACGCATCGCCTTTCTCAACAAAGACCCCGATGACCTGATAGCGATAGCCATCCATGATGATGTCTTTGCCCAGCGCCGTCTCAGTCGGGAAAAGCTCTTCGTCTAGGTCGGAGCCAATGACAATGACGGGGCGGCCCAAACGCACATCTTGCCCGGTAAGAAAGCGGCCCTCCGCGATGTCGAAGTTGGAATTGGTAGCCCAGTCTTCGTTCGAACCGCTGAGGCGCACCACAGGCCCCGTCTCACGGTCTTTATACCGCGCCTCCACGATGCCCATACCCATCACCGGGCTGATAGCCACCGGAATGCGGGCACGCTCCTGCAGCATTTCTGACTCCTCGTAAGTCAGGTTCATACGGGGCCGAGCGCGATCCCCGGGCCCCTGCACCTGCACGTTCGACCGGCTCGACACCGAAAACGTGGTGGACCCAAACGACTGGATGGTACTGCTGAAGCTGTTCTCGATGACCTGCACCGCCGTCACCGCCACGATAATCGCAAAGACGCCAATGACCATCCCCAGCAATGTCAGCGCCGAGCGAAGCTTGTTGCTGCGCACCGCATTGACTGCCATCCGAATGAATTCGAAGTTGAACATGGGGAAAGGATGGTTTCTAGTTAATAGTTCTTGGTTTCGGGTTTCGGGTTTCTGATTTATCGAGAGACATAACCAAAAACCACTAACCAGAAACCCTATTCATACGCCAACGCCTCGACAGGCTTCGAGCGGGCGGCATTCCAGGCGGGAATTAGACCAAAGACGATCCCCACACCCACGCAGATCGAAAAGGCGAGGACGATGGTAAACGTAGACAGGTAGGCCGTAAAAAACTGGTTGATGATGACTGCGACAATGGCCGATATGGCGATACCGATGATGCCCGCGATGACGCACACGATGATCGCCTCAATCAGAAACTGCATCAGAATCGTTCGTCGCTTGGCCCCGACGGCTTTGCGAATACCGATTTCCTTCGTGCGTTCTTTCACCGAAACAAACATGATGTTCATCACCCCGATGCCACCCACCAGGAGCGATAGCGCCGTCAGGAAAATGCCGATGCTGTAAATCGTCACCTTGACGCCTCCAATAGCCGCCCGAAAGGCTTCCTGTCGGTTAATGGTAAAGTTGTCCTCTTCCAGCGCATCGACGCCGCGTGCGGCCCGCACGATACCCGTCAACTCATCCTGCGCCCGGTCCATCATTTCTGGCGACGCCACCTTCACTTCGATGGTGACGCTACGCCGCCGCCCAAAGAGCTTCTCGAAGGTATTGAATGGCATTTGAATCTGCTCGTCGAAAGAGAACAGTCCCAAAAACTTGCCTTGCCGCACCAACACGCCAATGACCTCGAAGCGATGCCCGCCCACCCGGATGTGCTTGCCGATGGGGTTTTCGTTGGGAAACAGGTTCTCGGCCACATCCGCGCCGATGATGCCCACGTTGCGCGCCGTCCGGTTCTCAAAGTCGTTGTACCAGCGCCCTTCCTGCAAGTCAATGTCTTCTATGCGCGTCAAGTCGGGCGTGGAGCCTTGTAGAAAAACGCCGTAGAGCGAGCGGTCGCGGTATTGCACGGGTCGCCCGGTCTGCACGGTGGGTGCCGCTGCTTCCACGTAGCGGGACTGTGCACGAATGCGCTCGACCAGATCTGCCTGGATGTCGGGCCGGTTGCGAAACTTCATGAACTCGCTCGGGCTGCTGATGAACCATGGCATCTTCTGCACATAGAGCACGTTGGTCCCGATCATCGCCATCGACCGCTCGAAGCCCCGCTCCAACCCGTTGATGACCGTGAACATGGCCGTCACCGTCACGATGCCGATGATGATACCCAGCGTCGTCAGCACCGACCGCATCTTATTAACACGGATAGCACGTAGCGCGATGAGCAACCCTTCCCAGAGTTCAAATAAGAGGTTTCGCACGTTTGGGGGAGAAATGAGCCTGAGAGTCTAGGAGCCTATGAGGTTCAGCATGGCATAGACCCTTCCAGGTACGATGGCGCGCACAGGTAGTTGCATACGTTCGGGAATTGGTGGATAGCGGATTATTAACAACAAAGCTGTTTAGCCTATCCATCATTCCCTATCAACTATCCCCTAGAAAAACCCTTTCCCCCACTCTCCCTTTCCTACAGACATGGAACCGCGCGCCGTCCAGAGCGTGCGTGCAGCACACCTTGCAGATCCACCCACCTCATGTTGACTCGATTATGGGAAAAGTCCGTATCCTCGCCGAGTTCTGGCAGTTCTTGCGTGTGCGTAAAAAGTACTGGCTCGCGCCTATCGTCATCGTACTGGTGCTACTGAGCCTGCTTATTGTGATGACGCAGGGATCGGCGCTGGCTCCGTTTATCTATGCACTTTTCTAAAGCGTTCTCTTAAAAACACGCTGCTTCGGACCGAAACATGGAGTAGTCCGGTGTTTTTTGCTACCTACCCCCCATTTGTGATGACGCCCCGTCAACAAGAAAAACAGGCCCTGCTTACCCAGGTCGATGCCCTGCTCGACGAAGCCTATGCCCTACCCAGCACCACCGCCAGCTGGGAACGCCGCCAGCAAATCGACTGGGAATTGATTCAAATCTTTCGCAAGATCAGCAACCTCTCGGCTGGCCCACGTCCGTACTGGAGCGAGGCGCTGTGGAACGAGATGGAAACCCCCTATCAAAAAGCCACCCAAAGCACCGAAAACGCAGGCGGCACCGCTTTGTAGTTGACATCGGGCATCCGCACATCGTACGTTCTCCGGTAGGTCGTCGCTTTTCACGTTCCCGCCGGAGCACCATGTCGAAATATTCCTTTCGCCCCTTTTTTCTGATTGTTGGCACCCTGACGCTGGCTTTTGGTTGCCAGGCCCAGGTACCTAACGCCGACGAACAAATCGCTGCTGCCGTAAGCGCTGCGCCGGAAGAGTTTCGTGCAGATGCTACTGTGATGGGCTACGACGCGGACACCACGCTCGTCACCCTCCGTGAAGGCAGCGGAGATCTCATCTGCCTCAGCGACCAGCCCGGCGACGACCGTTTCCATGTGGCCTGCTATCATAAATCGCTGGAACCCTACATGGCGCGAGGACGGGCCCTGCGGGCAGAAGGCGTTGGGCGTCAGGAATCCTTTGATATCCGCCACCAGGAAGCCGATGAGGGCACGCTGGAAATGCCCTCCCAGTCTGCCGCCGTCTACAACCTCACCGGCGACCTGGCCGATGTAGATCCAGAAACGCATACGGTCAGCAACGGCTCCTCGGTCTACGCCGTCTACATCCCCTACGCCACCGCCGAATCTACCGGCCTCTCTCCGGCTCCCTCCGGGCCGGGCGTCCCGTGGATTATGCGCCCCGGCACCGCGTCGGCCCACATCATGATTATTCCGGCGCAGTAACCATGCAGGTCGTCTCTGTCAACCTGGGTAGCCCCCAATCGCTCGATATTGGCAAGAAGACCGTTGAGACAGGCATCTTCAAGCGACCTGTTCAAGAACAGGTCATGATCAGCGAGCAGGGCGTACACGGTGATACCGTCGCTAACAAAATTCATCACGGCGGCCCCGATCAGGCCGTTTACCTCTACAGCCTCGAAGATTATGACTGGTGGAGCCAGACGCTAGACAAACACCTGATCCCCGGCACTTTCGGCGAAAACCTGACGCTCTCCCAGTTTGGCGCTCCTTCACTGAAAATAGGCGACCGCTTCCAGATCAACGACGCCCTGCTCGAAGTGACGGCCGCGCGCATTCCGTGCGCCAAGCTCGCGGCCCGTATGGGCGATCCCGGCTTCGTCAAACGCTTCGTGCAGGCCCGGCGGCCCGGTGTGTATGCGCGTGTCCTCGAACCAGGCACCGTGGCAGCAGGCGATGCCGTCACATTCGTACCCACGCCCCGCCCCTATCCAGAGGTCGTTGCTATTTTCGACCTGTGGCACAGCAAAGAACGCGATCCGGCCCGGCTGGAAGCCGGGTTGGTAGCCCCACTTGCCGAGCGGGCCCGAGCCGCCTTCATGCACTGGCTGGAGCAAGCCTGACCCCCGTCGTACGTAACCCAACGCTTCGTCGTGCGTAGCATTCTCTGACCTGCACAACGACTAACACACAGGCATCGCATGAAAATCACCGGCACGGTGGTGCATAACGACCTGGAAGGCGACTTCTGGGGCATTCTAGGCGACGACGATACCAAGTATCGCCCCGTCGAAGAACTGCCCGCCGCTGTCCGCAAGGACGGTCTCCGCGTCGAGGCCGACCTGGAACCGGCACAGGTGATGTCCTTTACCATGTGGGGCCAAAATGTGCGCGTTCACGCTATCAAGCCGCTAGAGAAATAGCTACTGGTTTCGCATTCAACGTTTAAGGGTTGTTCATCAACCTTAAACGGTAGAACCCGGCTCCAGAACCATATTTGCCATGGACCTGATCTCGCTTGTCACCGTCATCGCCTTTCTGGTCATTGCCGCCGAGATGTCGGGCCGCAACCGCCATGCGCCGGTGATGCTCTTCGGGCTGCTGCTGCTCGGCGTCTCGCTCATCCTGCGCCTGCTCAGCGGTGACGGCTTCTTCGACACCATGATTCCGCTCTTCCGGGACATTGGCCTGAGCCTGCTCATTACGGCTGTGTGGTTGAAATTGCGGAAGTCCCGCGCCAATCCAGCTCCTTTCTTTGCCCTCGGCTTGATGTCGCTTGGCCTCGCGGGCCTGGGGTATGCAGGTGCCCACTTTCTTGGCGACCACGCCGAAACCACCACAACAGATGCCTCCTTTCTGCTCGAACTCGGCCCCGACGACCAGATCAGCGAGGTGGCCCCGCTGCTGGACCGCTACGATGCCCGCTACGAACGCGCCTTCCCGACAATCAACCTGAACACCGACGCCGACCTTGCACAGGTCTATCTGATCTACGGCGACCCCGCCTCTTTCGATGCCCTCATGGACGCCTTGCGGGCCGATGCAGAAAACGTGGACCTCGCCGAACACAACAGTACCGTCTCGCTCGATCCGCCACTGACGGACAAAACCACGACCTGGACAGGTGCCCGCCTCTACCTCGAAAACGACCCGATGGTCGGCTCGCAATGGGGACTGGAAGCCATCCACGGCCACGAGGCTCATGCCCTGCTACGCGACCTCACTCCGACGCACAAGGCCCGCATCGCCATCGTTGATACCGGCGTGGATGCCAAGCATGAGGACCTGGGCACCATCTTCAGGCAGAGCACAGGCAACACCGACGCCAACGGACATGGCACGCACTGCGCGGGCATCGCCGGAGCCGCAACAAACAACGGGGTGGGCGTCGCCTCCCTGAACTGGGAAGGACGCTTCGTGGAAGTGACAGGCTATCATGCCCTAGGCGCATCAGGTATGGGCACCATCGAAACCATTGCCCAGGCTATCATTGACGCCACCAATGACGGTGCAGATGTGATCTCGATGTCGCTGGGTGATGTGGCTCAGAAAACACCAACGGTGTTAACAGAAGCCGTCGATTTTGCACTACGCAACAACGTCATCGTGCTGGCCTCAGCGGGCAACTCGAACGAAGACGCCATCGACCACTTCCCGTCCAATATTCCGGGCGTCATGGCTGTGGCTGCTGTCGATCAAGACCTCGCCAAAGCGAAGTTCTCAAACACCAACATGAGCCTCACGCGCCCGCTCGCTGCCCCTGGCGTAGACATTCTCTCGACCATGCCGAAGCAGGGCTACAAGAAGCTCAGCGGCACCTCCATGGCCACACCGGTGGTGTCGGGTCTCGTCGGGGTGATGCGGGCTATCAACCCGAACCTGACGGCAGACGAAGCCTATCGCATCCTTCACGAAACCGGCACAACGGTCGCCGCCTCCGATCAGGTGGGCCGCGTCATCAACGCTGAAGCCGCCATCCTCGCGGTTCTTGCGACGCTGTAATTGTTTAATATTGATGATCTTACTGTAACCAAGGAACCCGGCCGGTGAGCGGCCAGTGATTAGCCGTAGCCGTTTCTTTTTCCCTTGCTTCCGGCTAGTTCCCTATCGTTCTTGTTTGGTACCGGACACTTTGGATTGGGTCGAGTGGAGGCGGT
>DATGCC010000513.1:0-4877 GCA_035312345.1 Rhodothermales bacterium | reverse complement strand
TTGTCTGAGCTGGGCGATGGTCCATCGGTAGCAACCGGGTCATGGTTTCTTTGATGTGCGTTCCAGAAAGCACCGCCCGTGCCGTCACAATCTCACCGTGGAGCCGGATGCCTGTGGCACGGTGCCCTTCGATCAGGATTTCTTCGACAGGGGCGTTGACATGCACGGTTCCGCCATGGTCTTCAATGTGTCGTTGCAGCGCCTGGGTGAGGACGCCAGAACCCCCTTTTGGACGGGCAATGCCGCCTTCATGGTACAGGGGCTGCCAGAGAACGAAGGGACCCGTCACCGGTTCGGAAGGAGGTGGGCCAGACTGCGCGGCCATCCAAGTGAGCGGCGCAATAATTTTCTCTTCGGTAAAATATTCCTCGACTACATCTCCATACGGTCTTAGGATGCGCGGCAACGCCTTCTTCCAATCCAGGCTGCTAGACCGATGCCGAATAAAGCTCTTGCCCAGAGCAAACGGACTGGGTGATTCCAAAAACGCGTCGCGTACGGCTAACGAAAAATCACGCCATTCGCCTACAAATTGCTCATAGGCCTTGCCCTGTCCTGGAAATTTGGTTTCAAGATGATCGACGGTTTGCTTGAGATCGCGGTAGATAAATACAGCATCATCGTCTGGAAAAGGAGTAAAAAAAAGGGGATCAAGTTCTAGATAGGAGAGCCCATAGCTTTCAAGATTCAATTCATCAATAATGGGGGTTAGCCGGATCAAGATGTGGGCGCTGCCCCCCAGATCAAACTGATAGCCGGGCACGATTTCCTGGGTCGAAACGGCACCACCTACTATAGCACGGCGCTCGAAGACGCCCACCTGATAACCCGCCTGCGCGAGGTAGGCACCTGCCACCAGGGCATTATGCCCGGCCCCGATAATGAGAACGTCGTAATCCAATAGGAGAAAGGTGAAGTCGTGAAAGGAAAGGTACCGGAATGTAGAGAATAAGAAACGCCCGCTCCATTCTGGCAGATGGGCTTGAATTGTCGCTCAATTTTCGCTACTCATTTAGAAAAGTCCCCTCTTCGGTTTTTCCGGCGATGTACGAGGCATGAACTGGTTATTACATATCACGGTCGTTCTGCTGGTTTTTGGACCAGTGATCGTCGGTACGCTCATCTGGCATATCATCTGGAATAACAAGTCCGGCCCCTCATCCGATCCGCCGCCGGGTGGTGGTCCGAAGCGCCGTCCCGTCCCGCCACCGCCCCGGTTTAGTGGTGACCGTACGCGCAAGCATCCCCGGTCACACCGCCCGATTACACTGGCCGATCGCCCGATGATGCCTCGTCGGCTCGGGTGAAATAGATGAAATCCGTGGCGGGAGGCACCTGGCCTAGTGCGCGCAGGTGCACCGCTATTTGCGCACGATGGTGCTGTCCATGAATCGTTAGATGAGTGAGAATGTCCTTGAGCGACGTCTCGTACGGCTGTCCTTTAGAGTTGTGGTAGGAATAGGACGCATCCAAGTTGGTGGAGGAGGCATCGACAAAAGTTTTCCACTGTTCGTGAATGTTGTCTAATCGCTCAGACCAGGATGTAGGGTCAAGCGTGGGCCAGAAAGACATCCCTTGATAGGGGCGTCCCAGCACGCGGGCGAGCCAGACCTCTTCGGCAGCAATGATGTGAGAGAAGAGCTTGGACGGAGGAGACTCATGGGTCAGTTGGGGAAGTCCACTCAGAGATGCAAGGATGCGAAGATTGGCCCAGTGATCGTAGGCAAGCATTCGCTGGACGTAGTCATTTTCGATCATGGTTTTTTAAGCCGTTATTGCAAGTAAAACACTATTACACCAATATCACAGAACCCAACCATCAAATACAACTGATCAGCATAAAAACATAAACAGCAGACTTCTCAGAAATCCGGCATCTCACCATGAACGTACTCACTCGCGATCTGCTTGAAACCCTCGCCCATACGCAGGATGACGTTTGTCTTTCCCTGTACATGCCCACCTTTCATGTCGAATCCGAGTTGTCGCAAAACACTATTCGTCTCAAGAATCTGCTCAACAAAGCCCGCCAGCAACTAAAAGAGACAGGGTACAAAAACGGCGAGGTCTCAGCGCTGTTAGATCCCTTCACACCTTATTTGAATCAGCCAACAGGGTGGGGGTCAGTGAGCGAGGGGCTAGCGGCTTTCGCCACACCCAACTCGTCTTACTTTTTTCGTATTCCGCTGGATGTAGAGGAGTTGGCGCTGGTCAACAATCATTTCCATTTGAAACCGCTTTTTCCTCTACTGGCTACTAACAACCGCTACTATGTGCTTGCATTGAGCCAGAATCGGGTTCAACTTTTTGAGGGAACCCATGAAGCTTTGCACGCCATCGATTCACAGGATATACCGAAAAGCCTGATTGATGCGTTGGGATCCGAAGAAGAAGAACGTTCCTTGCAGTCTCACGTTGGTGTCAGTTCGGGGCATCGGCACGATGCCGTTTTTCACGGACACGGGGTACAAAACGACGACAAAAAGTCCAGTCCGCAATCTGAACTCCGCCGTTTCTTCCAGCGGATTGATGAAGGCGTGCAAGAGGTGCTGGGCAACGACAAGGCCCCGCTGGTGCTTGCGGGCGTGGAGTACTACCTGCCAATCTATCGAGAAGCCAACGGCTATGTACATCTAGTAAATGACCAGATCGTTCGCGGAAACCCGGACCATCTCTCTGCTAAGCAGTTACATGAAAGCAGTTGGGACATTGTGAAACCGCTGTTTCTAGAAAGCCAGGAAGAGGAAAAGGACCAGTTTCACCAACTGTCGCAGCGAGATGGGATGGCATCCACCGATCTGCAGGAGATTCTTCCAGCTGCCATTTATAGTCGGATTGACACCCTTTTTGTGCCTATCGGCGAGCACCAGTGGGGGCGCTATGACAGAGACTCAAATACTGTGACCTTGCACGATAAGCAGGAGGCTGGCGACGAGGATCTGTACGACTTAGCCGCCGTGCATACGTATTTGAACGGTGGTACGGTTCAGGCACTTCAGATAGAAAATATGCCCACTGAGAACGGGCTGGCTGCCACATTCCGATTTCCTGCTCAAGTAGAGGCCGAGGTACAGGGGTAAACCAACCTCTTTTTAAGTATCACGGCGATCTATGTGGATGAAGTCTGCCGCGCTGTCTCGAAGCTTGTCGCGCTGGTGCAAATAAACCATCGTCGTTTCGATGTTTTTGTGCCGTGCGTGGGTCTGTACCTGTTGCAGGGTGGCTCCGGCTTCCAGTGCCAGGGTGCACCCCGTGTGTCGTAGCGAATGAGCGCCAATCTGTTCTGACAGCCCCGCGTCCTGGGCAGTACGTTTTACGATATCATAGATCGACTGCGGGGTTAATCGACCACCGTTATTGTTGTTGCTCAACGAACGCCAGAGTGGTCCGTGCGTGAAGCCATAGTGATGCTTCATCTGCTCAATCTCTTCGACCACATGGGCGGGCATCTTGACATACTGATCGGCACCGCCTTTGGTATAGGGCAAGTCGAGTATCCAGTAGTGCCCAAGAGGACGGATATGTTCAGCATCCATGGCTGCCGCTTCCGACCGTCTCAACACGCAGTGTAGCAATGTTAAAATCAATGCCTTGTTACGTGGACCCGCTTTTCCGGCTTGCTCTGTGGCGGTGACGAGTTGACCGGCCTGACCCGAAGTAAGGAATACGACGCTTTGGTCCTTCTGGCGAACCCCGCGCACACGCCGGATAAGTTGCTTGTGCGCGGGGTTGTGCTCAATAGCTCCAAGTGCCATGAGCCAGTCAAAGAAACCACGCAAGGCGGCCACACGCCGCTTGAGCGTCGAGGCTTTGTATCCCTGTGCTTCTAAAGATGAGAGATAATCGTTTACATGGACGAAGGTGACCTGGCTGGCCAATGAGAGATCGACATACTCCGTTCCGAAAAAGTCGCGGAGGTCAATCTCATATGAAGTTCGGGTGTGCTCACGGTCGTACCGCTTGAGGTACAACGGTATGAGGTTCGCCTCGGGCCCCGAGGTATCCGTTCCGATGTCTACCGGATAAGATCGTTGTGGTAGGTTTTTAGCCATACTGTACTTTCTATAAGAATAGTTATAATAAGTTGGAGACATAATAGTAGGGATTGGGATTTAGACATACAAGTCCGGCGTAAAATCATGCCGCTTGCGAAGCTGCCGTCTTAGCGCCGATGGTTTCGCCAGAATCCTGATCGAAGAAGTGCACCTTTTTCAAACCGAGAGCAAGCCGGATAGATTGTCCGGCATCCGGTACAGGCTGAGGCATCACCCGCGCAACGAGTGTATGATCCAGGCTACCGGCATACATCACGATCTCATTGCCCATTGGTTCGACTACATCGAGCAACATGTCCACTTCGGCGACGGGTCCAGAAATGTAAGGACTTCCTGCCACATAGATATCTTCAGGACGAATACCCATGACCACCTCGTTGCCCTCATACCGAGCCAGCTTCTCGGCATGCCGCCCTTGTAGTGGCACTTTGAATGCATTGCCGTTGGCTCTGAACTGTAATCCGTCCTCGCGAAGGACGCGACCGTTCACGAAATTCATGGACGGGCTACCAATGAATCCTGCCACAAATTTGTTAACGGGGTGATCGTACAAATTGAGCGGTGTGTCGATTTGCTGAATATGCCCGTCCCACATCACCACAATGCGATCGCCCATGGTCATCGCCTCAACCTGGTCATGCGTCACATAAATCATCGTAGCGCCAAGTTGCCGATGTAACTTTGAAATCTCGGTGCGCATCTGCACGCGCAATTTGGCATCCAGGTTCGAGAGTGGCTCGTCAAACAAAAACACCTGCGGTTTGCGAACAATAGCACGTCCGACGGCCACCCGCTGGCGTTGGCCTCCAGAGAGCTGCTTGG
>DATGCC010000512.1:0-2791 GCA_035312345.1 Rhodothermales bacterium | reverse complement strand
GGACGGATTTGATCAGGATGAACGCGGCGGCGAGGGCGACAAAGGAGCTGAAGTTTCTTTTGGTTTGTTAATTTCCGTTGAGAACTGACCCGGTATTTTCACCGAGATTTGACCCACCCTTGTTTATGTCTCAGCGGTCATGTTGTGGTCAATGCTGGCGTCTCCTTTCTTATTTTCCTGGCGGCCTCGGAGCTGGCTTTGAAGCGGTAGCTGTCATTGCCGGTTTCCAGGATATGGCAGCGGTGTGTGAGGCGGTCGAGCAGCGCGGTGGTCATCTTGGCATCGCTGAAGACTTGTGCCCATTCGCTGAAGCTGAGGTTGGTGGTGATGATCACGCTGGTGCGCTCGTAAAGTTTGCTGAGGAGGTGGAACAGCAATGCGCCGCCTGATGAACTGAACGGCAAGTAGCCGAGCTCGTCGAGAATGACCAAGTCGACTTTGGTCAGCATCTCCGCCATCTTCCCGGCCTTTCCAAGCGCCTTTTCCTGCTCCAGCGCGTTGACGAGCTCCACGGTCGAGTAGAAGCGCACTTTGCATCTGTGATGCTCGATGGCCTGAACGCCGATGGCGGTGGCGATGTGGCTTTTGCCCGTGCCAGGGCCGCCGATCAGGACAACATTTTCCGCATTTTCCATGAACTCGCCTCGGTGCAATTGACGGACAGTGGCCTCGTTGATCTCGCTGGATTTGAAGTCAAACCCAGCGAGGTCTTTGTAGGACGGGAAGCGCGCCACCTTTGTGTGATAGGCAATTGAACGCACTTCCCGCTCGGCCATTTCCGCCTTGAGAAGTTGGGACAACATCGGCGTTGCGGCCTCAAAGGCGGGCGCGCCTTGCGCCACCAAATCTTCGACAGCTTGTGCCATGCCATGCAGCTTGAGGCTGCGCAGCATGATCACAATGGAGGCCCCTGCAGGGTCATGACGCATGGCGCTTCTCCCCTGCCTGTCTCAGATCATCATAGCGATCAACGTTGGCCTTTGGAGCCGTTTCCAAGGCCAGGGCGTCTGGTGGATCGACCTCTGGCAGATCGGGCTGCTTGCGGTCAATCAGCCTGTGCAGCAGGTTCAGGATGTGCGTCTTGGTCGGGACGCCAGCTTCCAGCGCCAATTCTACGGCGCACAGAACAGCGTCTTCGTCGTGATGCAGAACCAGGGACAGGATATCGACCATTTCCCGGTCACCACCCTCCTTGCGCAGCATGTGATCTTGTAGGCGGCGGAAGGCTTCGGGCATCTCCGTGAACGGCGCGCCGTTGCGCAAAGCTCCGGGCTTACGCTGGATCACTGCCAGATAATGGCGCCAATCATAGATGACCTTTCCGGGCTTGTGGTGCGACCTCTCTATGATCCGGGCATGGGTGCAAACAGTTTGCCCTTCGGCCACCACCACCAACCGTTCGGGATAGACATGCAAGCTGACGCGGCGATTGGCAAAGCTGGCAGGAACGCTGTAGCGATTGCGCTCGAAGGTGATCAAGCACGTGGGCGACACACGTTTGCTGTGCTCGACAAACCCGTCGAAGGCTGGTGGCAGCGCCATCAGCGTCGGCTTCTCTGCGTCCCAGACATCGGCAATGGACCCGGGGAGGGTTCGGTGTGCCGTCTCGGCCCATAGCGCAATGCAGCGATCTTCCAGCCATTGGTTCAGCTCGTCCAAATCGATGAAGACAGGCATGACCTGCCACAAGCGGTTGCGCGCATCGCGGACGTTCTTCTCGACCTGGCCTTTCTCCCAGCCTGCGGCCGGATTGCAGAACTCAGGCTCAAAGACGTAGTGGCTGGCCATGGCCTTGAAGCGGGCATTGACGTCGCGCTGTTTGCCACGGCCAACGCGGTCCACAGCCGTCTTCATGTTGTCGTAAATCCCACGCCCCGGAACGCCGCCAAACACGCGGAAGGCGTGCCAGTGGGCGTCAAACAGCATCTCATGCGTTTGAAGCGGGTAGGCCCGCACCAGGAACGCACGGCTGTGCGACAACTTGATATGGGCCACCTGCAACTTGACCCGCTCGCCGCCAATGTTCGCCCAGTCCTCGCTCCAATCGAACTGAAAGGCTTCTCCCGGCTGGAACACCAGCGGCACGTAGGTGCCGCGCCCTGTAGTCTGCTCCGCACGGTGCCGATCTGCGCGCCACGCGCGGGCAAAAGCCGCAACGCGCCCGTACGATCCATCATAACCAAGCTTCACCAGATCAGCGTGCATTTGCTTCACCGTGCGCCGTTCTTTGCGTGGCCTACGTGTTTGTGCCAGAAGCCAAGCCGACAACCGATCCGCATATGGATCCAGCTTGCTCGGTCGTGACGGCGTCTTGAACTTCGGCTCGATCGCGCCCTCGCGCAGGTACTTTTTGATGGTGTTGCGAGACAACCCCGTGCGCCGTGAAATCTCGCGAATTGGCATTTTGTCACGCAATGCCCAGCGTCGAATGACACTCAAAAATCCCATGTCGATCACTCCATATCTCCCCGACCAAATCCGTCAGGGCAATGTGTTCACATGGGTCAATTCTCAGTGGAAATTTTGCAGGCTACCGGGTCAGTTCTCAGCGGAAATCAACAGACATAGCTCAGATTCGCGCAATCAGGAACCCAAAATTCGCGCTATCAGGAACCGATCAGCATTCGCGCCTTTCGGAACCCTGTGGATAGTTTTCGTTATCAGAGCCAAAGAGTTAGCGCCATTTTTTAGGCTGGTAACATACTCCGTAGGTAACACTATTAACACTATGGGTTTTTGAACTTCATAATGCGAAAAGTGAGTGAGATACGCCGCGCACGGATATGTTTCT
>DATGCC010000511.1:0-5673 GCA_035312345.1 Rhodothermales bacterium | reverse complement strand
CTTCGATAGATTGCGACCGGCTTTTGCCGCGTGCCAGCGGAATGGTGCAGAACGCGCAGGTGTAGTCGCAGCCGTCCTGCACCTTGAGAAACGCCCGCGTCCGCTCGCCCGATGCGTAGGCCGGTCCAAAGGCTGTCACCTCATCAATGCAGGAAACGGAAATCTGGGTTTCCTCCCGCTTCTCGAACGCGTCAATCAGGCTAAACAGGCGAAACTTCTCATGCGCCCCGAGCACGGCGTCCACGCCCTCAATGGATGCGATTTCCTCGGGTTGGAGCTGGGCGTAGCAGCCCGTCACCACGACGAACGTTTCCGGGTTGGCCCGTAGCGCCCGGCGGATGATCTGGCGGCATTTGCGGTCAGCTTCGGCGGTGACCGTGCAGGTGTTGATGACGGCCACATCCGCTGCCTCGCCGAAGGACACCACCTCGAACGCCTGCGTCTCAAAGTCGCGCTGGAGGCTACTCGTCTCGGCGAAATTCAGCTTGCAACCCAGGGTATAGAAAGAAACACGCGGCATATTTGCTGTTCGTTGCGTTCTTTTCGGATCTAGGGGACCCGCTGGTGCGTCGGAAGAACCCTTTGAAGAATGAGTCTATGAGGCTAAGAATCTAGGAGTCTATGAAAACGAGTCCCGAACGTTTCCTGGATTCTTAGACTCGTAGTCTCATAGTCTCCTAAAAAATCGTCAATTATGATCGCTCACGAAGGATATGCTCTGGTAGCCGGTGCCGCTGTGCTGGCCTTGCTGCTCGGCATTGTCGGTTTTCAGTTTGGGCCGGTGGTGCGCGTGATTTGCACCGTGCTGGCCGTGCTCATTCTCGGCTTTACGCTCTACTTTTTCCGCGATCCTGAGCGGACGCCGCCTGCCGAAGCTGCCGAGGGCAACCTGCTGCTCGCGCCCGCTGATGGCAAGGTGGTGCTGATCCAGGAAGTCCACGAGCCGCTGTACATCAAAGGCCCCGCGAAGCAGCTTTCCATCTTTCTCTCGCCGCTGAACGTGCATGTCAACCGCAGCCCGGCGGATGGCGTGATTGAATATGACAATTACGTGGAGGGCGACTATCTGGTGGCGTGGCATCCGAAGGCGAGCGAGAAAAACGAGCGTTCTCAACTGGGCCTGCGGCATCCGAGCGGGATGAAAATTTTGTTCAAGCAGATTGCCGGAGCCGTGGCGCGACGTATTGTCTACCACGTCAGCGTCGGCGATGAATTGAAGGCGGGCGAGCGGTTCGGTATCGTCAAGTTTGGTTCGCGGATGGATGTGCTGGTGCCACCGTCGGTGACGTTCAGTGTGGAAGTGGGGGATCGCGTGACGGCGGGTGAGACCCTCATCGGGCACCTACCGGTCGATCCGATAGCGGCACCACCTGCTGAGATGGTAAGCCACGATGTCTCCATGACCGACGATGCGCCGTAATGGAAGAATCGCCCACTACCACCAGACGCCGCAAGAGCCATCCGGGCCGCAAGCAGAAGCAGTTCCGCAAACGCCTCCGTGCGTATCGGCAGGGCCGTCCGCGCCGCCCTATCCCACGGGCCGCGGTGCCGTCGTTCTTTACGCTGATGAACCTGTTCAGCGGTTTTCTCGCTATCACCCAGATCCACGATGGCCGCTTTGACTATGCCTGCTGGTTAATTGTGCTCGCCGGCTTCTTCGACGCGCTCGATGGCATGATGGCCCGCCTGACCAACGGGCAGAGCCTCTTCGGTGTCGAACTGGACTCGCTCAGTGATGTGGTGTCGTTTGGCGTTGCACCGTCGTTTCTGGTGTACGAGTTCGGCCTGAAAGAATTCGGCGTGCTGGGGCTGGTCGTGTCGTCGTTGCCTGCTATTTGCGGCGCTGTGCGGTTGGCGCGGTTCAACATCAGCTTCGATGGGGAAAAGAAGGATTATTTCAGCGGGTTGCCCATCCCCGTGCAGGCTATCACCATCGTCGCGCTCATTCTCAACGTCAACGATGCCGGGTCGTTCAGCCGTTTTAGCCTCAACAACCTCTCTGTCCTGATCCCGATCGTGTTCGTCCTGTCAGGGCTGATGGTGTCCAGCATTGCCTTTGACGCCATCCCGAAGCCATCGGCGAGCTACATCCGGGCGCACCCGCGCAAATCGATTGCCTTTGGGGTGGGGCTATTATTGCTTATATTTTTGCAACAGATCGGCCTGTTAATTGTGCTGACGGTGTATCTTCTCTACGGCATCGTCCGGGCCATCTACTCACTGGTGCAACAGGTACTCACCACGCCCATCGACGAAGCAGAAACGTGAGATGTATTGCGTGGTTCGTGTTGCGTGCTGAGTAGCCACGTTTTAGTAAAGCACCCCACGCAACATATTCCCGCCGCGACCCTGAACCTATTCGACAACCATGTACAAAGCCAAGATCACCGTCACCCTGCGTCCCTCCATCCTCGATCCGCAAGGCAAAGCGGTCCACCATGCCCTCGGCAGCCTCGGCTACAGCGGCGTAGAGCGCGTGCGGATGGGCAAATTTGCCGAGATGTGGATCAATGCCGATTCGGACGAAGCTGCCGAAAAAGTAGCCCGTGAAGCCTGCGAAAAGTTGCTGGCAAACCCGGTCATGGAAGATTTTGAGATCACGCTCGAAGAAGTCGCGCAGGAACCGGCATAAAGGGCAGGTGCCGACCAAAAAAAGCATCATGCGTGTTGCAGCAGGACATATCGTAGCCTTTCCGCAGATGGCAACGGAGCCAGCAGCGCCTGATGTGGATGTGGAGGTGCTGGTTGAGGAGGAGACCGAGGAGCGGCTCGATACACCGTGGCGCGTCATTCTCTACAACGACGAAATCCACAGCTTCGACGAGGTGATTCTACAACTCATCAAGGCCACCGGCTGCGCCGTTGAGCAGGCCGAGCGCATCGCGTGGCAGGCCCATGCCCGGGGCAAGGCGACGGCCTTCGAGGGATCCTTCGAGGAATGCTTCCGCGTGCAGGGTGTTCTCCGCGAGATCCAACTCGTCACCGAGATCGAAGGATAATGTAGGCTTTGCTGTCAGTGCTCTCGCTTTGCTCGCTGTCATTGGTCATTGATTAGCATGATACTTCTAATGACCAATGACATGCGCGTAGCGCATCAATGACAGCGTAGCCCATGACGCGCCATAGGCGCAACGTCTACCGCAAAAACTTGTAGTTCAGCTTGAGCAGGAAGACGTTGGTAGGAAAGAGGTCAAACGTGTCGGTAAGCAGAGCGGCAGAAGACTGGTCGAAGGGGGAGCGGCTGCGGTCGAAGACGTCCAGCACATCGTCGCCGTTGCGGACCTGCGACCAGACGAGGAAAAGGGTAGAGCCAGGGCGGTATTCCCAACGTAGCACGGTGTTGGTTTGGAAGCTATTGAACGCAAAATCGTGGCGCTTGGGATAGGTAGGCAGTGGGGCAAAGGTGTCGCGGTCCTGCAAGAGCGAGAAATCGTCGTATCGACCCCGGGCGGCGAAAAGCTGGCCGTATAGCTGGATCGATAATGTCGGTGAGAGTGTGATGCCACTGCGGAGCGTCAGATCCATCGAGCGGGTGTCGCGTTGCCCGAAGACCGGAAGGTAGAAGCGGCCTGCCTCGTCGAACGGGCCACGTACGGCAAGGATATCGCCGAGGAGACCGCCATCGTCAAAGGCGTGGAAGACCGTTTCGTCCGAGGGAACGCTACGGTCTTCGCCGACGCCCCAGCCATCCTCAAGAGGGGCAAAGGATGCATTGCTGGCCCAGGCTGTTTGGTTTTGCTCCCAGTCGTGGCTGATCTCAAAGGAGAGGCTGACATGCTGGCTCATGTTCCAATCCAGTTCCAGTTCGGCTTCGTACGAACGTCCTCCGTCGTCTTTGAACTCGATCTCTGCACCGGGCTCTAGCTGCCATGCCCGGCGCGAATCCGTTTCAAACGAGCCACCGAAGGTGACCTCGCGCGGTTTGGCACGGGGCCCTAGGCCACGCGTTTCAAAAAGATCGTAGCCGCCAATCAGGTAATCGGAGCGAATATTCAGGTCGATGCTCTGAAAACGGCGCGTCTCGAAATTAGAAAAGACAAAGATGCCCAGGCCCACATCGGTGTGGTCGGCATAGGCGAAGCCATTGCCCCCGGACACCTCCACCGCAGCGCGCTGAAACGGACCAAAGGGTTGACCGCCATTGATCTCGTGCGAGACGCTCCCGTTGACGTTCATGTAGTTGTCTCGGCGAAGGCTGCCCAGGTCGTTGGTGTTGAAGTCGTCACTGATGACGATGAAGCCGGTCGAAAATCCCCAGACCCCCTGGATCTTCCCGAAGCTCGCATTCGTCGAGAATCCGGTTTCCTGATTGCCCTCGTCTAGCAGGCGGCGATGCGACACGCTGGCCTGGCCTTCGAGTTGATACGTATTGTTTTTGAATCGCAGGTCCCAGTCAGTTCCACCAGCGAACGCGCGGCGCTGCTCATCGGCAGCATTGAAATCGGTAGCAGTCAGGATGCCGCCGACACCGGAGACGCGCCCGATTTGCTGGTGCAGCCGCGCCACACCGTAGTGTCGATCGGGATCCAGGTCATGCCCCGTGGTGGCCCCGAGGAAACCAAAAGAGAGCCCTGTGCTGGTGCGACCGGAGAGTTTCGTTGCGCCAATAATAGGGGCCTTGCTTCCAATGCGGCGGGTGTAGAGCAGGCGGTCTCCACGTTCAAGGTTGAACTGGAAAATCTGTACGCCTTCCGTAAAGAACGGACGCCGTTCGCCAAAGAAGGTCTCGAAAGCCGACAGGTTCAGTTCTGCAGGATCAGACTCAACCTGACCGAAATCGGGCAGAAAAGTGGCGTCGAGCGTGACGTTGGAAGAGAGGCCAATTTTAAGATCGCCACCTACATCGATGGTGCTGGACCGGAACGGTTCGCCGGGATCGCCTTCTTCGGTTTGCAGACGGGCGACCGTGTAGGGCGTCACCTGGATGTTGCGGCGCGGCTGGATATCGTTGAGCCCATTGAGGATGCCGTACTGTGCCACGGTGCCGCTGCCCCGCTCGGTGCGCGGAATCAGGACCCACTCGCTGACTTCACTATTCCGAGGGATATGGCGTCGAAAGTTGATGCCCCACTGTTGCACATCGGCTTCGGCGAAGCGCAGCATCGAATACGGAATACGTATCTCGGCCACCCAGCCCTCGCTCGTCGTCTGCACCGCTGATTCCCAGACCGCATCCCAGGACGCGTCCAGGTCCTCGGTGTAGATGCCATCGACCTGCACGCCCGCTGCACTGACCGCAAATTGATAGGCGGTTTTCCGGTCGAAATAGGAATCGATGGAGACGGTAAACCAGTCGGCCTGGTTGAAGTCGTCGCGTCGCCCGAGGGTTTGCAGGATGCGGTCGGGCTGGGTGTCGTAGAGCATCGCGCCGACATACACCGCTGTTTTACCGTAGAGGACGCGCACCTCGGTTCGCTGCGACGGGGCCGCGCCTTCCTGGGGCTCGAACTGCTGAAAGCCGGATGCCACGGGGGCCGCCTCCCAATCGGATTCGTCCAGGCGACCATCAACGTCGATGGAACCGACCACGGGTTTTGCCGTCAGCGTGCAGTCCGTGGTAGCGGTGCAAGAATCACGGTGAGCAGTTGTGTCGCTGCTGAGAAAGAGCGACAACACCAGGATGAGAAGCATCATGAAGAGCGGGGGCGGCGTCCGAAAAGGGAGCCTTCAACG
>DATGCC010000510.1:0-4386 GCA_035312345.1 Rhodothermales bacterium | reverse complement strand
CTGCGGCTTGCCGGACGGTGGTGGCGTTTGGGGACTCTTTTCGCGAACGTCAGGTTCTGCTTCAGTGGCAGGTGGTGGCGCTTTTTCTGGTGCTTTGCCCTCGTCGGCCTTAGCAGCTTTTTCCTCAACAGGTGGTGTAGCTGTCTCTGCCTCAGCTTCCTGAACGGGCTCCTCGTCGGCCCGGATCAGTTCTCCGTTGTAGGTGCCTGCAAGCGCCAGATCAAGCGCCGAAAGCGCCTCCTTGGGAGAGATGCCAACCGTATCGGCGTAGGCACGAATGAGCGAACGCAGATAGACCCGGTTGAACATGGGATGGTCGAACAAGCCGGTTTCTTCAAACTCCCGCAGTAGCTCCAAAGGCACCTTGGTAGCTTCATGCAGCGAGTCGAGCGTCACATCTTGCTCCTTCCGGAGCTTGCTCAGATCTCTCGCAAAGCGTTTGCTGGAAGCGGCTTTAGAGGAATCCGCCATAATGGGACAGGGACGATAAAATCAAAGGGTGGGTGAAACCCGAGCAGCAGGCGTAAACGCAAGATAGAAAAATGCCACCTTGAAAAGAAAATGGCGGTCGTCACGCTTGCGTTACCTTAAGAGATGACCGCGGAGGGCTGCCATGTTGGGGGCAAGCGGCATAACAGCGGTCTGTTGCTCCCAGAAGGCCGCCAAGCGGGAAGGCGTTTCAGGCGAAAAGCCAAGGGCCTCTTCCACGGTCTCTGGGAACTTGGCGGGATGGGCCGTTGCCAGCACAATCATGGGATCCTCTCCACTCGTACGCATCCGAAACCGACGTACGGCCTCAAGCCCCACCGCCGTATGGGGATCCGCGACATACCCGGTCTCTTCATACACCCGCCGCATCGACGCAATCGTATCGGCATCGCTGACGCTCACGCCTTGTATCAGCGTTCGCATGTTTTTTCCTTGCAAAAGGCGCTGCAACCGCTCGAAATTGCTGGGGGCTCCTACATCCATTGCGTTCGACAGGGTACGTATGGAATCACGCATTTCTGCATCCAAGCCTCGTAGAAAGCGCGGGAAAAAGTCGTTGGCGTTGTGCGCAGCCAGAAAGTGACGTACTGACAGACCACACCAGGCAGCGAGCACGCCCGCGGTGAGGTTGCCCAGGTTACCGCTCGGCACGCAGAATGAGATGGCCCTAGAGGCAGATGCCCGAACCGCCCAGATATAATACAGCATCTGAGGCAACAGCCGTCCGATGTTGATGGAGTTGGCAGATGAGAGACGCAGGCTCGATAGATTGGAATCGGCGAAGGCCGCCTTCACGAGACGCTGGCAGTCGTCGAAGGTGCCCTCCACCGCAAAGACCTGCACACCAGGGCGCTCGATGATGAGTTGCTGCTCCTGCACCGGGCTTACCTGTCCTTTCGGATACAGCAGCACAACACGAATGCCGTCTTGCCCGGCAAACCCGTCAGCCACGGCACTCCCCGTATCACCGGAGGTCGCCACCAGGATGGTGAGCGGGTCAGAGGAATCCGCCAGAAAGTGGGCCATCAACCGGGCCATCGTCCGTGCCCCGAAGTCTTTAAACGACAACGTGGGCCCGTGGAATAGCTCCAGCACAGAGACGCCCTCCCAGCCTGCTCCTTCCAATGGAACGAGCGGCACCGGAAACGATAAGGCCTCTGCGAGCAATGCCTCCAGTGTTCTCTCTTCGATCTCTGCACCAAGCCATTTGCCCAGCACCCGCCCGGCCAGTTCCGCAAACGAAGACGTCGACTCCCAATCGGAAGGGTGCAGTTTCGGTAGCTGGTCGGGGATGTACAACCCTCCATCTGGTGCCAGCCCGGTCAGCAGGGCTTGTGCAAAAGAAACCGCCTCCGTGCCGCCTCGCGTGCTGATGAAGCGGGGCGCTGCTGCCGTGTCCCGGGTTTCGTTATTCGGCATGCTTTTCCTCCATGATCCGTACGCCTTCAGCGCTCGCCGCCGTGAGCCGCCCCTCAGCCTCAATACCTGCTTCAGTGCAAGCCATTTGCATGGCCTCTAAAACGTGGTGCGCGGCATCATTGGTAGCGGCCAACGCAAACATGGCCGGACCAGAACCGGTGAGTGCACAACCGTACGCCCCTGCCTCCAGCGCGGCCTGCCGGACGGCAGCGTAGCAAGGCACGAGTTGCGCACGAACAGGCTCCACCAAGCGATCCCGCATCATCAACATCCCGGCCCGCTCCCAGTCGCCTGCCCGGAACGCCTCGACCATCAGTGCCAGATCGGCGGCATTGTGAATGGCATCGGTAAACGGCACCTGCTGCGGCAAAATGGTGCGGGCTACCTGGGTCAACACTTCAATCTTGGGCAAAACCAGCGCAATGGGCAATGGGCCGGGAAGAACGATCTGGCTGAAATAAGCCGGATTCGTAGGCGAAAGCAGGACGAGACCGCCGAACAAGGTGGGCAGCACATTGTCACCATGGCGCGCCCCCGATGCGATACTTTCACCTTCCATCACCGCATCGAGCAACTCAACTTTTGAAAAGGGGGCTCCCAGCACCAGGTTGGTCGCCCATGCCCCGGCCACCGCGCTGGCCGATGATCCGCCGATGCCCGAGCCCAGTGGGATCCCTTTCCGAATCCGCATGCCAATGCCCTGGGTAGCATCTGCCTGCTCCAGCACCGCCAGAGCCGCCCGTGTAGCGGTGTTCTTGTTGGGATCCCGTGGCACCTTAGCCGTCCCCTCACAGAGACCCAGATGAACGCCCGGCTCCTCGGTCAGCCACGCTTCGACCACATCACCCATTCCTTCCAGACACAGCCCCAGTGCATCGAAGCCCGGCCCCAAGTTCGATAGCGAAGCCGGGCCGAAGACCGTTACCTGATTCGTGCGTGTTGCCTTGTCCACTCGCCTAAGCATCCTCCAGCGTCATGCGTCCCTGCAAAAATGCCTCGGCGCGCTCCACCATCTCTACGCTGCCAATGTACAGCGGTGTGCGCTGATGGAGCTTGTCAGGCTCTACGTCCATGATGCGTGAATGGCCGTTAGAAGCCGCCCCGCCTGCCTGCTCAACGATGAAGGCCAGCGGGTTCGCCTCATACATTAGCCGCAGTTTGCCATTGGGATTTTTAGCGGTAGCCGGATAGATGTAGATCCCCCCTTTGAGCAAGTTGCGGTGGAAATCAGCCACGAAAGAGCCAATGTAGCGCGTCGAGTACGGTCGCTTCGGCTCCTCCGCGTTGCGCTGCATCCACTTGATGTATTGCTTTAGCCCATCCTCGAAAGAGTTATAGTTGCCTTCGTTGATGGAGTACAGATTCCCCGTCTTCGGAATCTTGATCTTGGGATGGGATAGCAGAAACTCGCCAATGGAGGGTTCGAGCGTAAAGCCATTCACGCCGTCGCCCGTCGTATAAACAAGCATCGTGGACGATCCATAAACGACATAGCCCGCCCCGACCTGCTCAACGCCCGGCAGCAACGCATTCTCCACGGTAACGGTGTTCGGGTCAATGTCATCATGCAGGCGGTAAATACTGAAGATCGTGCCCACCGTCACGTTGACATCAATGTTGGACGAGCCGTCCAGCGGATCCAGGAGGACGATGTATTGCCCGTCGCTGTCGGCGTGGACGTTGATCGGAATTGCTTCGGCGTGTTCTTCGGAGCCGATGAGGCAACACTCGCCCCCCCGCCGCAGGGCTCTCACAAACTCCTTATGCGCCAGCAGATCCAGCTTCTGCTGAACCTCACCCTGGATGTTCACTTCACCTGTCGTGCCGAATATATTAATCAACCCCGCCCGGCGGATATCGCGGTTGACGATTTTGGCAGCGACGCTGAGGTCGCGCAACAGGCGAGAAAAGGCCCCGGTAGACTGCGGCAGACGGTCCTGCTGGTCGATAATGTACTGCTCCAGGGTCATAAAACGCCCCGGGTCCAGTCGTAGGGAGCCGTTATTTTCAGCGGTCATAGAACAATCCTTGTTAGACGAAAAATCAGGATACAACGAAGGACACAAAAGTGTTAACGTTATCCCATGAAAAGGTCATGGAATGACGGTGTCGGCTCGAAGTTCAGCATACACTTTTTGCAGATCAGCTATTACGGCACGGGTTTGCTCGGCTCCCCCTTCCTTTCCCGCCAGATCAGCAACGAGCCGCCGCAGGCTCTCCGGCGTATCAATATCATACCAGATGGGTAAGATCGTGAGGGTGGCACGGGTGCCCGAAGCACGCTGCATGGTTTCGCCAAACACTTCGGGATGGCTGTACAACATGTCGTCAAAAAGCTGCGGGTAGAAATCATTCATACCGAGCAGATAATACCCTCCATCGTCGCTCGGGCCGATGCAAATAGACAGTAGTTCTTCCAAGGCATCGAACGCCTGTTCTATGAACGCCGTCGGCAAGGTGGGATGGTCCGTTCCAATA
>DATGCC010000509.1:0-2348 GCA_035312345.1 Rhodothermales bacterium | reverse complement strand
AACCGGCAGCCAACCGCAGCCCGTGGGAGAAGCCTGCCCCGGTGCCATCAAGCGCGATGCCGTAGATCGGTCGGGCGGGGATGGCACTCCTACAGACGCTTTCACTGCCCGGCTGCGTGGAACCGTCGAACAGGATCACGCTCGTGATATCGGGCAGCGCGCTCGTGGGCTGTATGACGCAGGTACCGCCGGAGCATCCCAGATCACTCGCCGGAATGGCAAAGTGGATTGAGTCCGCCCCGGCGAAAGCATTGGCTTCCTCAATGGCCGCCCGGAGTGTGCATTCTGTTTCGCCCGCGCTGTTGGTCTGACCTGTGACGCAGAAGCCGTCGCCGGGTGTCATATCGGGTTCATCGTCGGTGGCATTGACAGTGAAAAGAGGTGATGCGACGGCAATGCCAACGGCAGCACTGAACTCGCTTGTGTTGCCGTCGGCATCGGTCGCTGTCGCCACGAGTTGCTCGCCCTCGGCTACTGCCACCGCAGGGGAGAGTGTGGTCGCAACGAGCGTCCGGGCATTTTCAGTTTCATATGAGAAACCACCGAGCCACGTCTGGCCCTCTTCGTCATCGCTGTCAGCAAGGTACATGTCGATGTGCAGCGGATAGACGGCATTGCTCGGCGGGGCCGTGTCTACGAGGTAGGTGAGGGTGAGGTCGCCGTGCTGATCCAGCACGACGCTGGCGAACTCGGGGTTGTTCTGGAGCCTGTTTGGGCCCTCGTCTAAGTCGCCGAGGTCGTTGGGGGTCACCGGGTCGGTTTCGCTCGCCTTGACGAGATCGACGCCTAGCAGCGTGTTCTCGACCGTCTGGTTGCCGCGCACCCGGTTGTTCGTCGCCGACGAACCGACGATCTGGATCCCATGCCCCGTGTTGTTCCGGATGAGGTTCGCCTGCGATCCGCTTGATCCCGGCCCCGTCCCGGCAAAGCCGATGCGATTGTTGCTGGCCGCATCGAGGTGCACCCCTTTAATACCGTTGCCCAGCGCCGCTCCGCCTATGTCCGCTCCGATGTAATTGCCCGCCACGGCGTTGCTCGAGGTGCCGCTCCCGTTCAAGAGCACGCCGTGCTCGGTATTGCCGCTGACGAGATTGCGCTCCTCGGCATCGCTCGTTCCGTTCCCGTTCGTACCAATGCGGTTGAAGGAGACGCTGTTGTCGAGCACGATGCCGTTGGCACTGTTGCCGAGAGCCTGCGTGCCTGCACGGTTCGTGCCGATGAAGTTGCCCGCGATGATGTTGCTATTGCCACCCGCCAGGCGCATCCCACTCAGCCCGTTTCCGCTGATGAGGTTGCCCTCGAAGGCATCGTCCACGCCGTCACCGTCCGTGCCGATAATGTTTCGAGCAGCTCCGTTGTTGAGGCGAAGGCCATGAATGAGGTTGGGAAATGCAGCGGAACCATCAGCATTTGTGCCAATGAAGTTGCAGGCAATATGGTTGTTGGTGCTGCCATTGAGGTCGATACCGTGCCGCTCGAAGGCATGAATGTTGAGGCCCCGAATGATGGAGCCACTACCGCCACTTGAGAGATTTAGGCCGCTGCTCGTCCCGGCATTGGTGCCGTTGAGGGCGATGCCGTAGGTGGGTCGGTCGAGGATGGCGCTCGTGCAGACACCTTCGCTGCCGGGCTGGGTGGAGCCGTCGATGATGACCAGGTCGCTGATAATCGGTAAGGGACTGTCCGGTGTGATGGTACAGGTGCCGAACCGGCAGTTGGGGTCGCCGCTGAAGCCGGTGGGGATGTCGAAGTAAATAATGTCTGGCCCGGGATCAAAGTTGGCGAGATTGATGGCCGCGCGTAGCGTGCATTCAGGCTCGCCGTTCGCATTATCATTGCCGGTATAGCACCGATCATCATCTGCCGGAATCTGGTCGGCATCGGAGGTAGAATTAACGATGAGGGAAGCCCTTTGCTTGAAGAAGTACAGGGGCCCAGGGAAGCCTCCTGCAAGCACATCGGGATAGCCATCCGCATTCAGATCTGCCACCGACGGAGCCTCGGCATCGGCGTGGGAGAGGCCGAAGGGGTTCCGCACGGATGCTGCATAAGCGGGTGTACTTCCAGCCCCGGCGGTGTTCTCGAAATAGAAAAACTGGGCCGAGTTGAGGTGTGTGCCCACAAGTAGGTCGAGGTCGCCATCCAGGTCGAGATCCGCTGCGGACGGGACATGTTTACTGTTTCCCACTTTGGAGAGTCCAAACGGGTTTTGCACAGGTGCAGCGAAGTTGGGCGTGTTCCCCGCCCCCGCCCTATTTCTGAAATAGTAGAAGGCTTGTGCAGACCCATCATCTGAGTCAATACCTGCAAGCACATCCAGGTCTCCATCCGCATCGAAATCTGCTACG
>DATGCC010000508.1:0-9499 GCA_035312345.1 Rhodothermales bacterium | reverse complement strand
GCTGTACTTGTTCTCGGTAAAAAACCTCGACAACAATGACATCCAACAGGGCAAATTCGTGATCATAAAATAACCCACCCGATCACCAAAGGAGGATACAGAGCGTGAAGCACGGCAGATTTTTCAAGCCCTTCTAAGAGGGTATGTTAAATCAATCGCGTGTATCCTGAAATATTCACCCGCTACTGTTTGCGCTTGCAGACAGTTTCTATCTATCTAAACTTGACCCCCAACTCAACCAAACAGGTAAAACCATGAAGCAACGAGCTACTATGCTTTTCCTCTTCCTGTTTTTGCTAGTCGTCGGTACGGCTAGCGCACAGGACCCTGTTGATGTCACCGTCCGTGAACTCAACACCATCCCGCAAGACCAGATCGATCAACTTAACATGGGAGGCACTTCCCTGAGCCTGTCCGAAATTGATGCGCTGGCACTCAACGACTTCCAAGGCCAACGGGTACGCTTCACCGCCGTGGTGCTTAGCGACCCGCTCAACTCGGGTCTCTCGACACCAACGGATGGATTCCCCTCGCGAGTCCATTTCTTTGTGCGTGATACCACCGCCGCATCCCAGGGCGTCGAGGGGATGACGATCCAACTGGTCAATGGCGGCGACTTTCAGACCGATGGCACCTTGCTTCTTACAGTGGGTAGTGTCATCGAAGTAGTCGCTAATATCAATGAGTTCAGTTCTATACAGGTAGAGCCAGAAACGATTACCGACCTCGGTTTCTACACGGATTTTGACCTGCCAGATTCTATTCTGGACCCGGTTGTCATTACCACAAGTGACGCCAACAGAAATCTTGGAGGTGGTCAACAGGTCAATTGGGATAATTTCAATGATCTCAATGGCCAGTACGTCCGTCTCGAAGGCGTAACTGTCCAGTTCCGCGATATTAGTTCAGATCGACCCAATTTCCTGGTGACCTCGGATGGTGGAGATACGGGCCTGAACTTCTACGATGTCTCTCTACGTTACCGCAACGATCGAGATGGCGACTATGACGAGACCATCTTCAATGTAAGAGAAGATGACTTCGTCCCACCGCCACCGGGATCGGTCGTCGACCTGCAAGGTTTTGTCTACTTCCAGCAGGATGATCCTTTCAATGTTGGCACCCCGCAAGACGCCATTATGAGCATCATCCCTATTGCCGACGAAGACCTCGTCGTCCTGGAGTCACCACCGGTCATCATGGATGTGAGCGCACCCGACTTCGTACCGGGCTCCGAGTCCATTACCATCACGGGCGTCGTAACCGCTGACCCGAGCCGTACCATCACCGAGGCGGTACTGATCTATGAAACGTCTTCGGGAACAGGTGAAACCATGCTCCAGCCCACCGATGTCAATGGCGATGAGTATACCTTTGAAATCCCTGCCGCCGCCGATGGCGAATTTGTGTCCTACTACATACAGGGTACAGATAATACAGGGGCCGTCTCTGTTTCAACGACACAATCCTACCGCGTCTTGGTCGATGGCATCAATGAGATCGAAGATATCCAACGTACTGCTGACGATCAGCCAGGCGATCCGCAGTTCCTTGGAATTACCACGGCCATGGACCTCGAAGTCACGGTTCAAAGCCAGCCGAGCGTCTCAGGGATTATCTCCGTACAGGACGATCCAGAACTCGGTCCCTGGTCTGGGATCTTCATTACCGATGACGATCTGTTGACGTTGAATCGTGGCGATGTCATTCGGATTACCAATGCAACGATTAGCCGGACAGTCCTTTTCGGTTTCAACAACGAGGCTGCGCTCACTGACGTGACTTTCGAGACCGTTTCGACTGGTGGGGATTTCTTAGGTTACAAAACGGTCACCACGGGTGCACTAGCCGACCCTTCGATAGCCGAAGCCCATGAAGGGATGCTCTTGCGTTTCGAAGATGTGCAGGTCACCAACCCTGATCCTGGCTTCGACGAATGGCTCTTTGCTACGCGCAATGAAGATGGCTCGCTCCAAGACCCGGCTCGCGCAGACGATGTCTCAGAGGCCATATCCGCGGATGTCAACGATACGCTGGTGGAAGGCGGCAATTATGCCTTCTTCCAGGGTCCGTTGGCTTTCGCGTTCGGAAACTATCGGATCTGGCCCGAATCGCTTGATGACGGCATCACTACCGATACGGAAGACGAAGCCGTGCCTGGCACTTTCGTGCTGGCGCAGAACTATCCGAACCCGTTCAACCCGGTGACTACGATCAACTACCAGATCGGGCAGTCCACCCAGGTACGCCTGCAAGTGTTTGACGTACTGGGTCGCCATGTGGCAACGCTGGTAGACGGTATGCAGCCCATAGGCACCCACACCGTCACGTTCGACGGAGCCGGGCTCGCCAGTGGCCTGTACATGTACCGCCTCAACGCAGGCGGCACCACGCAGGTCAAAAAGATGATGTTGTTGAAGTAATACATGATTGAAGGCAAGGCGTGGAAGGTGCGAATGCCTTCCACGCCTTACCTTTTCTGCTAGTAGCATACCATGAAGCGATCTGTCTTTTTTTGCACGGCTGTACTTATTATAGCTACCTGTTTGATACTAAACGGGTGCGATACAGGCTTTAGCGGCACAGCCCTTGACAATCAGCCACCCGACACCCAACTGAGTGTTCGGGATAGCTCGCTCGTGGACAACCTGAATGAAGAAGCTCGTCTCTCTAGTACCGTCCTTGTCTCGTGGTCAGGGGCCGATGAGGATGGCTTCATCGACGCCTTCGAGATACGGTTCTTCACGCAAGACGAACCACCTGCAGGACCAGAAGATGGCTGGACCATGACCACACGTACCGACTCGCTGGTCTTGCTGCCTATTCCCCTGGGAGAACGCCTCGCCGACGTAACCTTCGAGGTACGTGCCATTGACAACGAGGGCCTGAAAGACCCAACGCCAGCCCGCACTATCTTTCCTGTCCAGAATGCCCCGCCTACTATCCAGTTGAGCAGCTTTGATGCCCCGCCAGACACCACTTTCTCCATCATCTCCTTCTCCTGGCGTGCGGATGATCCAGAGGGAGAATCTAACCTTGATCGCATCGAAATCAGCCTTAACGATAGCACCCAGTTTGCTGCCCTGGCTCCTGATGTTAGCTTTATTACGCTCGTCGGCCAAGTAGACCGTAATAATCCTACACAGACAGAAACAAATGCCCGCGTTTTCGTGGGCCGTGGTTTCCAGAGTACTAATGTCCAGATACCTGATCTCCGCCTTGATGCAGAGAATACTTTTTACTTTCGCGCTGTGGACCAGACAGACACAACAAGCGTGTTGGAACGCTTTACGTGGTATGTAAAGAAACCACAGAGTGAAGTGCTTTATGTGAACGACTACCGCAAGATCGCTGGAGAAAACGTGCAATCCTTTCACCTCGACCTGCTCTCCCAATACCTCCCGGCAGGGACTACGGTCGATACGTGGGATATTTCGCAACCCTTTACCACTGGTGCAGCAGGCAACACCCCGCGCTCTGATGCCCTCCCGCCTAACGCCGACCCCACACTCCGCCAGCAACTGGCCCTCTATCCTTACATATACTGGGTTTCGACGAGTGCTACCAATAGCATTTCGGGAAATAACCTGCCTTTTGCTGCCACTGTAACAGACCTTTTCTTTGAGCAGGGTGGAAAGATGCTGGTTCACACACCTATCTCGCAACCTGTCAACCCAGAAGACAACCTGGGTAATGCCGCCATTTTGCTGCTCCCACTCAACAACCTCATTAGCTTCCCCGACACCCTACGCATTGGCCTGCGGATGCCACGCGAAGCAGAAGTGACACCGCAAAGTGCTGTACCGGGTGTCAGCGAGCCACTTCCGGCCTTGCGCACCACCCAATCTATCATTAGTGCTCAATCCTATGATGCCAGTGGTGCCAATATTATTCCGCTTTACGATGCCGAGTTTCTCTACATCACACGACAAGGAGGACGACAGGGACCGTGGTTTGGCCCTAAAACCGTCGCCTCTATCAGTGCCGATCAACGCATAGGCCTATTTGCGCTACCCCTTATCAACGACCAAACCGGCGACCTAGTGCTCGAAGGCACCGATGGTGACCCGCAAGCTCCCATCCGTGCCATACACCTTATGCTGGAAAGCCTCGGCTTCCCCAAACGCTAATTCTGTCTTGCTGCAACCGCCAACCTGTTTTCACATGCCTCGCTTGTCCCTTTCATATTGGATGTTGCTGGTTTTGCTGATCCTGCCCAGCGGGATGTCCTTCGGACAGGGCCAGATCGCAGGCACGGTGCGGGACGCCGACACGGGCGAATCCCTCATCGGCGTGAACCTGCTGGTGGTGGGCACCGCCCGTGGAGCCGCCACCGACATCGACGGCAACTATACCATTCCCGATGTCAAGGAAGGCGCGTACTCAATCAAGGTGTCATACATCGGTTTTGAGACCAAGCTCTTCACCGACATCCGCGTGCAAAATGGACAGACAACCCGGCTCGACATCGACTTGCAGGAAGCCGTGCTTTCGACGGATGAAGAGATCATAGTCATTGGCGAGAAGCCGCTCGTGGATGTGGAGCAATCGACCAGCGCAACGGTCATCTCGGCGGATCAGATCCAGTCGGCCCCGTTGCGCGATGTGAAGGACGTGGTTGCCACGCAGGTAGGCGTCGTCAATGATCCGACGGGCCTCTACATCCGGGGTGGTCGCGCCGACGAGACGGGCTTCGTGGTGGATGGTGTCTCGGCAAAAGATCCGCTGGCGGGCACCGGCTTCGGCCTCGATATCGGTTCTAATGCCTTCAGCGAAGTCGAAGTGACGACGGGCGGCCTCGGAGCAGAGTTTGGCGATGTAACCTCCGGCGTGGTGGCGGTCAGCACACAGGAAGGCGGCGACACGTTCAGCGGCTCGTTCTCCCACAAACGCGACAATCTGGGCGGTCTCAACGAAGACTGGGGCTCCAATTTCAAGGAAGACATCTACGAGCTGAACCTCGGTGGCCCGATCATTCCTGATCATCTGCGCTTTTTTGTCTCCGGCCAGGCTCAACTCTCTGACGGCTTCACCCGTGACGTTTCCAACCCCGATTCGCTACGTTCTTCGCTGATTGGGGCAGATTTCCTACTGCCACGCACCGGCAACCGCTGGAGTGGACTGGCCAAGCTGACATGGCAGGTGGGGCGTGGCAAAAAGATCACCACCTCCTACCAGCGCTCACTGACGGCCAACCAGAACACCCGCATGCTCCAGGTGACGGGCAACGAGGCCGTGGTGACGCCGGGCTTCCAGTACGCTTTCGTGCTTCAGCCCGACAACGCTAACACCTTCGCGCACGACAACATCATCTCCTACATCAAGTGGTCGCATGTGCTGAACGACCGCTCGTACTACGAAATCCAGGGCAGCCGCCTCTTCACCAAGCTCCGCGCCGATGCCAACGGACGGCGCTGGCGGCCTGAACAGGTAGACACCGAGTTAGACCCGGAGAGCATCATCGATTATCCCGCGTCCATCTTCGTGGATGCGAACGGCAACCCGGTGGACCCGAACGCGCTGTTTGTGCTGCCGGGGCCGGGGCTGATCAACAACGGCGGCATTGCCACCCGCTTCCACGACCACTTCGCCGAAGAACTGACGTTGCGCACCAACTATACCCGCTTCTCGGTAGACAAGAACACCCGCCTGGATATCGGCTTCGAGACCAAGTTCAACGACTACCAGTGGATCGACGTGATCCGCCCATGGGTAGGTGCCCCCATCGGCACCGGCGACGAGGCTTCACAGACCAACCGACTCGGCGAAAGCTCGGACATCTGGCGCGTCAAGCCGCGACGTGGTGCCCTCTTCACAACGGCGCAATTTCGATATAGAGGTTTGATTGCCAACGTCGGTGCCCGCTTCGAATACTGGTCGCCCGGCAAGTATGTAGACGACCTCGTGGAAAACCCCGATGCGCCCATCTTGGATGGCGTGCGCGAGGACTACAAAGACAACACCATCAACCTCTTCGGCCTGCGAACGAAGTTGCGTCTGCTGCCCAAGCTGCGCGTCTCGTTCCCCATCACCGAGAATCGGGTGCTGTTCTTCAACTACGGCCACTCGACCAAAATTCCGCACCCGACCTTCGTCTACACCGGCCTCGACCCGTTCTTCCAGGACCGCTCGTTCTTTGCTGACCTGGGCAACCCGAACCTCGACCCGGAGGTGGACATCTCGTACGAGTTGGGCCTGCGCAACCAGTTGTCCACGGATGATGTGCTCAACATTACGGCCTTCTGGCGCGATAAATTCGACTTCATCACGGTAGAAAACGTCGTGATTGAAGATGCCACAGGCCGCGAGACGCAACGCGCCTTCCGCGTCAATGGCGACTTTGCGCGGGTGCGCGGCGTGGAGGCCAGCTACCTGAAACGCATCGGCGACTGGTTCCTCGGTCAGTTGTCCGGCTCGTTCTCGCGAGCGTCCGGCCTCAGTTCGACCAACAACGATGCCCTTGTCCAATTCCTCGCCCGTGGCGACATCGACAACACCACCGAGACGCCGCTGGCCTGGGACCGCCCGCTCGACCTGAAAGCCAGCGTCACCTTCACCCACGACCGCGACCGTCCCTTCTTCGGCGTGCCAGGTCTTAACCGCTTCAAAGTCTACCTCTCCACCACCTACCGAAGCGGGCAACGCTACACACCCGTCGAGTTCCAGGGCAATGAAGTCAACCCGTTTACCGGCGAACGCGACTGGCGGCCTATCTACGAAACCGTGCAGGATCCCGACGAACGCTACTCCGAGATCGGCGCGCCGTGGTGGTGGTTCGACATGAACATCCAGCGGTCGGTGGCGCTGGCAGGCAACGACCTTGTGTTCTCGCTGGAGATTACCAACCTGTTTAATCAGCTTAACAGCATCATCGTCAACCCGGTCACGGGCGAAGCTTACCCAGACATCGACCCTGAAACGACCGACTTCACAGCGCTGCGCGGCAATAGCGACTACGATGTTTCCACGAGCACCCGCGACCCGCGCTATGAGGATCCATCCACATCGGGCCTACCGCCGTTCAATCCCGCTCGCTTCCTGCCTCAGCGCCATGTGGTGCTCGGGCTATCCTATCGGTTCTAGCTAGTGGAACCATGAACCAGCACCTTTCATCTTCTTCTTTGCCAACGTCAATCCCCATGATTCGACGTGCGATTTTCCTGTTGCTGCTGGGCGTTGTTCTCGCGCTGCCAGCACAGGCCCAACTCATTCCTTCTTTCGGTAGCGACCGGGCGGGTACGTCGGGTTTTCAATTTCTGAAAATCCCGGTGGATGCGCGTGGTGCGGCGCTCGGCGAGACGGTCGTCGCCGATGCCATTGACGCGAGTGCACTGTTCTGGAATCCCGCGCTGGCAGCCCAGGCAGAAGGCATGCAGGTGGGTCTGAGCCACACGGCCTACTTTGCCGATGTCAGCATGGAATATGCCGCCATCACCTACCCGCTGAATCGCCTCGGGCTGACGCTGGGCGGCAGCTTGCAAGTGCTCAACTCGGGCGATATGGAGGTGACGACAGAGTTCCAACCCTTCGGCACGGGCGAGCGGTTTCGCTACGTGGATATAGCGGCAGGCCTCACCGTCTCCCAAACCCTCACCGACCTGTTCAGCTATGGCATCACAGCCAAGTACGTGCGTGAGAGTGTAGCCGATATCAACACCAACAGCATGGTCTTCGACCTGGGCGTCTTCTACCGCATTGGCACGACGGGCGTGCAGATGGCCGTTGCCATCCGCAACTTCGGCGTAGATGGCACGCCCAGCGGCACGATCAGCCGCACAACGATTGACGAGGGCACGGTCGTAGAAGACGACTTCGAGTCCTTTACCCCTCCAACGACGTTCTTGCTGGGATTGACCTACAACGCGTTTTCGCAAGCATCGCAACACGACCTGATTGTGTCGGGGCAACTGACCAATCCCAATGACAATGCCGAGAGCTTCAACATCGGGGCCGAATACATCTGGCATAACCTGCTGATTGTCCGCGGCGGCTACCGTTTCGGCGTCGAAGAGTATACCTTGCCGAGCGCGGGCGTGGGCCTTAGCCTGGGCGACATCCTGCCCCTTGCGGCTCGCTTCGATTACGGGTTCAGCCAACTCGAACGGCTGGGCACCGTCCACCGTGTTGGACTTAATTTGAGTTTATGAGCGTGGGCGTATGGGAGTGTGGGTGGCTCTTTTACCCCCATCCTCCCAAACCCCCATCCTCTCACACCTTCTTACCTTATATGCGGTATTCCTTTTTCCTCATCCTCGTTGTTGGACTGATCCACGCGGGTTGTGATGACCTGCTAGGTACCAAATCCGACACGACGACGGAAGAGATTTTCGAAGCTGGGCGCATCCCGCCGGGGCTGGTAAGTGAGGCCGAGTACGTGCCGCTGTTTCCGTTCTTCACCCAGGGAGCCGACGGTGCGCCCCTCGACAACCCACAAGACGTGTATGTGGGCTATGACGAACTGATCTACGTAGTCGATGCACGCGGGCTGCATGTACTCGATCTGGCGGGGCGGCCTGCATTTTTCCGTCCGCTCGACCAAGCCACCTCTGTTATCCAGGATCGCCGCCTGCACGTCTACGTCACGGCCCGGCGCGACACGCTGCTCAACAACCAGACGTGGAACCTGCCCGTGGTGTACCACTTTTCGGGCCTGACGACAGGCACACCAACCACGGAAGACATCATCTGGCATCCCTTTGATGATGATTCGCGCCGGTTCAACCGCCCAGATCCTATATCTACGGATGAGGAGGTGGATTTCACGGGCGTTGCGGTGCTTTACAATAACAACATCTACGTATCGCGGCGGGGTCCTGTCAACACCGCTGGATCAGTCATCCTGCCACACAACACCATTCTGGAGTTCACCCCAGAGGGCATCAACACGCAGGCACTTGTCGTACTCAGTTCTACACAGCCCAGCCTTCGTAGCGCCATCAACCCGACGGATGTACTTACCTTCGTGCAACCGCCGCAACGCGCCAGCTTCCCTGCTATCAAAGACTTCATTGTCGCGCAGTCACCATACCCGAATGGCGAGGTGCCCAACAATGGCACAGCTGAGGCGTCGCTACGCTTTCCGGTGCTGTCCATCCGAGGCATAGAAACACCCGATGGCATTGAGTTTCGACCCGACACGCAGAAGCTGCAAGCTGCTTCAGACCCGGACAACGGTAGCGGTTTCCTCTACGAGGAGTTCAAGTTTGTCCACCCCACCGACCTCGCCTTCGCCGCCGATGGCACCAATTACATCTATGTGCTAGATGGAGCCCTGGATAGTCTTTTTGTCTTTACGAACAACGGCGTAGAAGGGGTAGCGCCACCACCTGGATCGAGCAGCACGACGCCGGTGAACGTCTCCTTTGGCGGCACAGGCGATGGCGCACTCCAGTTCAACAACCCGCAAGGCGTAGCCTATTTCGACCGCATCGTGTATGTCGCTGACACGGGCAACAACCGCCTCGCTCGCTTCCGGCTCAACACGGATTTTGAATAGAAG
>DATGCC010000507.1:0-6520 GCA_035312345.1 Rhodothermales bacterium | reverse complement strand
CGTGGATGCCGCCTTCGCGCGCGCCATCGGCCAACGCTTTGACGCGCCCGTGGTACCGATAGCCATTGCGGTCGAAGACTGCTTTTTCGATGTTGGCCTCTTTGGCCCGCTCTGCCAGCTTCTTGCCGACTGCGGTGCCTTGTTCGACGGGGCTGCCTTCGCCCAGCCCATCTTCCAGGCTGGAGGCCGTTGCCAGCGTCTGCCCGGCCAGATCATCAATCAACTGGGCGTAAATATGTTTGTTCGAGCGAAAAACGGTGAGGCGGGGCCGTTCCGACGTACCCTGCACCTTACCACGAACGCCACGCTTGACGCGCATGCGACGGGCTCGCTTCTTGTTTTTGATTTTCTTGGTAGCCATCGTTGCTCTATGCTAGGCTGAAAGATTTCCGACCCTTCAGCACGGTTAAGCGGTTTAGCGGGCGGCGGTTTTGCCGGCTTTGCGACGGACGTATTCGTCCACGTAGCGGACGCCTTTACCCTTGTACGGCTCAGGCGGACGCAGCCCACGGATCTTGGCAGCCACCTGCCCTACCATCTGCTTGTCGATGCCTTCGATGGTGATGATCGGGTTCTTGCCACGACCGCCATCTTCAACGCTGATGTTGATGCCTTCCGGTGGCAGAAAGTAGATGGGGTGCGAGAAGCCGAGCGCCAGTTCGAGGATGCCGTTGGTAACGGCAGCACGGTAACCAACACCGATCACTTCGAGCTTCTTCTGGTAGCCCGTTGTCACGCCCACCACCATGTTGTCGATGAGCGAGCGGTAGAGCCCGTGCATCGAGCGGTGGCGCTTCTGGTCGCTGGGTCGCTTGACGACGAGTTCGCCATCGTTGACCTCAACCATGATATCGGGATCGACCTGAAGCGAAAGCTCGCCTTTCGGCCCTTTCACCTTCACCAGATTATTGGCGGCTACGTCAACCTGTACGCCGCTTTCTATCTGAATGGGCAGTTTGCCTATCCGAGACATTGTCAACCTCTGCTTGATCTAAAGGAGTAAACCAGAACTTAGTAGACGTAGGCCAGCACTTCGCCGCCTACGTTGATGCGACGCGCCTCTTTCTCAGTCATCACCCCGTGCGAGGTGGAGAGAATGGCGATGCCGAGGCCGTTGCGCACGCGGGGCAAATTGTCGGCTCCCACATACTTGCGCAGACCCGGCGTAGAGACGCGCTTGAGATCGAGAATCACCGGCGCGCCGTCCTGGTCGTATTTCAGGTAGATGCGAAGCAAACCCTGCTTCCCATCGTCGATGTTCAGGTAGTTGCGGACGTAGCCTTTCTCTACCAGAATCTGGGTGATGGCGCGCTTCAGCTTGGAAGCGGGCACATCGGTAAAGCGATGCCGGGCCATCTGCGCATTACGGATGCGGGCCAGATAGTCGGCTACGGGGTCAGAAATACCGCTCATGTTGTTCGTTGTCTTCGGCCAGTTTGCCTGTTTAGCACTTAGCCGCTAGATGAATGGTTAAGCTGTAAGCCATTAGTTATCAGCCGTCAGCTTTTTTGTTTTTGCTGAGAGCTAACAGCTTAAAGCTGACAGCTTCCTTACCAGCTTGCTTTGCGGATGCCGGGGATCTTGCCGGCGAGGGCCATCTCCCGGAAAACGATGCGGGAGACGCCGAAGTCGCGCATAAAGCCTCGCACGCGGCCCGTCAGCGGGCAACGGTTGTTGAGGCGGACGGGGCTGGCGTTGCGGGGCAGCTTCTGCAAGCCTTCCCAGTCGCCAGCCGCTTTCAGCGCACGGCGCTTGGCCGCGTACTTCGCCACCATCCGGCGACGCTTCTTCTCGCGAGCGATCCAACTTTTCTTAGCCATAATGGTGTGGTGCTATCCTATGAGGAATTCGTTCGTCGATTAAGCCGCTTCGGCTTCTTCCGTTTCTTCCTTCTTCTCTTCGCGGCGGACGAAGGGCATACCCAGCGCTTTGAGCAAGGCGTGCGCTTCTTCGTCGGTCTGGGCGGTCGTCACAAACGTCACATCCATCCCGCTGATGTTGTCGATCTCATCGACGCTGATCTCGGGGAAGATGATCTGCTCTTTGATGCCCAGCGTGTAGTTGCCCCGTCCGTCGAAGCTGCGATCCGGGATGCCTCGGAAGTCACGCACGCGGGGCAAAGCCAGCGTCACGAGACGGTCGAGAAACTCCCACATATGCTGATCGCGTAGCGTGACCGACGCGCCGATGGGCATGCCTTCGCGCAGCTTGAAGTTCGACACGCTCTTGCGCGCCTTGCGCACCACTGGCTGCTGGCCCGTGATCTTGCGCAACTCCTCTACCGCGTTGTCAACGAGCTTCTGGTTCTGCGTAGCTTCGCCGACGCCCTTATTGACGCTGATCTTGACCAGACGAGGCACCTCCATGACGTTCGTATATTCGAACTGCTTTGTCAGGGCAGGCACCACTTCGTCGCGGTACTTGGTTTTAAGTCTGGGTACGTAGCTTTCCATGATCTCTGTATGTTCTGCACACCCGGCTAACAAGCCTGAAAGTGCGATCAACGCTGGTTTGCGCCGCTGTCGAACGCGTCAGGGCAGACTGGTAAAATAGCCCGGTAACAGGCAAGTTCCATCTGCATCAACGCTTCATTCAGCGGCCTAGTGATCCAGTTCTTCGCCGGTCGTTTTGGCGTAGCGAATCCAGCGACCCTTGCCCGAGTCTACATCCTCGATGCGCTTGCGCCCGATACGCGTTGGATCGCCGTTGGTATCCACCGGCTGCACGTTCGACAGGTGAATCGACATTTCGCGCTCGATACGACCGCCACTCGGATACATCTGGTTGGGCCGCGTATGACGAACGCGCACGTTGACGCCTTCCACGATGACGCGCTCTTTCTTCGGGAAGACCTTCAGGATTTTACCCTGCTTGCCTTTGTCTACCCCGGCAAGGACGCGCACCATGTCGCCTTTCTTGACGTGCAGCTTCTTTCGTTTATTCGTTGTGCGTGGCATAATGCTATGGGTTTCAGGTTTCAGGTTTGAAGGTTGCAGGTTAAAAACGTGTAACCTGTAACTTGCGAACCTGAAACTTTATATGACTTCTGGAGCGAGCGAGACGATGCGCATGTACTGCTTCTCGCGCAGTTCGCGGGCGACGGGGCCGAAGATACGCGTGCCGCGCGGTTCGTCCTGGTCGTTGAGCAACACGGCAGCATTCTCGTCGAAGCGGATGTAGGAGCCGTCTTTGCGACGAAACTCTTTCTTGGTCCGCACCACGACGGCGGTCGAGACCGTGCCTTTTTTGATGTTGCCGCCCGGTATGGCCGACTTCACCGACACGATGATCTTGTCACCGATGCGTGCGTAGCGACGACCACTACCGCCCAAAACGCGGATGCAGAGCACTTCTTTAGCCCCGCTGTTGTCCGCTACGCTGAGTCGAGATTCTTGCTGAATCATGGTTGTATCTATTTGGGATTTCGGATGGGGGATTTTGGATGGGACCAGGCAAGCACCCAATCGAAAATCCAAAATCATAAATCCAAAATGAGGTTACTTAGCGCGTTCGAGGATTTCGACCAGCCGCCAGCGCTTGCGTTTGCTCAGCGGGCGGGTCTCCATGATGCGGACAGTGTCGCCTTCGCCGGCGTCGTTCTCTTCATCGTGGGCCATCAGTTTGGTCGTCTTTTTGATAAACTTCCCGTAGATCGGGTGTTTAATCTGACGCTGGATGCCAACGACGATGCTTTTGTCCATCTTGTCGCTCACCACCACGCCGATACGCTCTTTGCGGTTGGTGCGTCCGGCTTCGGGCTGTTCTTCTGTTTCTTCTACTTCCGGTGCAGGAGCCGCTGGCGCTTCGGCCTCTGGCGTCGCTTCGACTTCTGGCGCTGCTTCTGGCGTTGCTTCGGCCACTTCTTCCGTGGCCTGCTCTGCCTCGGGCGTAGCCGTTTCCGTCTCTTCGACGGCGGGCTGCTCCGCTTCCGGCTGTTTGGTTTCTTCTGCCATTGTTTTCACGGGTCTGGGCTTGGTAGGCCGTGGCCCTACCAACTACCGATGTATGATTGCAGGGGTTCAGGGTGCTTACCCTTCCACCTGTTCTTGTTCTCTTTCGTTGAGGATGGTTTTGAGGCGAGCCACGAAACGGCGTTTGTCACGCAGAATCATGGGATTCTCCAACTGCGCGATGGCGTGCTGGAAGGTAAGCTGCCGAAGCTGCTCCTCTTCCTCGCGGATGCGCTCCACGACTTCTTCCGTGCTCAGGCCTCTGACTTCTTTTGCTTTCATTGCTCTCTATGGTTGAAGCGAGTAGTAGCTCCTGCTAACGTGTTGCTGAGCCTGCTTACCCCGCCGTGTAATCTGGACGTGTGACCATCTTCGTTTTGATGGGCAACTTCTGCTGGGCGAGGCGCAGGGCTTCCCGCGCCAATTCCTCATCCACGCCACCGCCAATCTCGAAGAGGATGCGACCGGGGCGAACCACGGCGACCCACTTCTCGACAGAGCCTTTCCCTTTACCCATGCGGACTTCGGCAGGCTTCTGCGTAATCGGCTTGTCGGGGAAGATGCGAATGTAGACCTTACCAACGCGCTTCATCTTACGCGTCATGGCGATACGAGCAGCCTCAATCTGGCGGCTCGTGATGCGACCCGGCTCCAGCGCCTTGATTCCGAAGTCACCAAAGTTGACCCGCGTGCCGCGTGCCGCATTTCCTTTAATGCGGCCTTTGTGCATCTTGCGGTGCTTGGTGCGCTTGGGCATTAACATAAGATCACCTCTCTATCCTGAGCGTCAGGATCGTGCCCGACGCTAAAAGTTCGTTGCTGTTCGTTGCTACTTTCGTTACAGAGTGCGATTAGCGACGTCCGCCGCCACCACCGCCACTACGACCACCGCGGCTGCTGCCGCCCTGACCACCTCGCCGACTCCGGCGACCGCGTCCACCTTTTTCGTCGTCGCGACCACCACGGCCACTGCGACCCCCACGACCACTGGTGCTGCCGCTCTGCATCTGCTGGCGCTGGGCCTGCACGTTCGGGCTGAGGTCGGGCTTGCCGAGGATCTCGCCGCGGTAAACCCACACTTTCACGCCCGTGGTGCCATAGATGGTGTACGCTGTGGCTTCGGCATAGTCGATGTCGGCACGGATGGTGTGGAGCGGCACGCGGCCTTCCAGGTACTGCTCCGTGCGGCCCATCTCCGCGCCCCCCAGCCGACCGGCGAGGCGGATGCGGATGCCCTCGGCACCCATGCGCATGGCAGCCGTCATGGCCTGCTTCATGGCACGGCGGAACGACACACGACCTTCCATCTGCTGCGCGATGTTCTGCGCCACGAGGCTGGCGTCCAGTTCGGGACGCTTGATCTCGTTGATGTTGATCTGGATGTCTTTGTTCGTGAGCTTCTTCAGCTCTTCCCGCAGCTTCTCTACCTCGCTACCGCCACGCCCGATGACGACACCGGGGCGGCTGGTGTGGAGCGTCAGGATCACACGCTTGGGCGTGCGCTCGATGACGACGCGGCTGAGGCCAGCGCGCTTGAGGCGGGCAGCCAGGTAGCGGCGAATGTCTTCGTCCTCTACCAGTTTCTCCGGCATGTCCTTATCTGCGTACCAGTTCGAATCCCAGCCTCTAATGACACCGAGACGAAATCCGACGGGATGTGTTTTCTGACCCAAGGCTCTACTCTATTCTAAGTTAGCAGGTGGCTAATACGATGCTCGAAGGCACGTTGAGGCTAAGCCTCTTCGGCTTCCAATTCGTCTTGCGTGCCGACGACCACCGTCAGGTGGCTCAGCCGCTTCTTAATACGATGCGCCCGTCCGCGTGATACCGGCTGGAACCGTTTGAACATCGGTCCTTCGTCCACGCGAATTTCCTGAATGAACAGGTCGTTCTCGTCGAAGCGCTCGTCGCGGTGCTGGTCCATCAGGTTGTAAACTGCTGACTTGATGGTCAACTCAATGGGACGCGTGGCAGCCTGCGGCAAAAAGTGCAGGGTGTTGATCGCCTCGGCCACGTTCTGGCCGCGCACCACGTTGACCACCCGGCGCATCTTGCGCGGCGAGCTTCGAATGTATTTGCGTATCGCTCTTGCTTTCATGATTCCGTTTCGCAGGTTTCAGGTTTATCAGGTTAGCAGGTTTATCAGGCTTAGCGGCTGTAAAACAGCCAACCTGCAACCTGTCAACATGCAACCCAATTATTTCTTGGCTCGCTTGTCTTTCTTCGTCCCCGCATGGCCGCGGAAGAGGCGGGTGGGCGCAAACTCGCCGAGGCGGTGCCCCACCATGTTCTCCGTCACATACACCGGGATGAACTGCTTGCCATTGTGGACGGCGAACGTGTGGCCTACGAAGTCAGGCGTAATCATCGAGGCCCGGCTCCAGGTCTTGACCACCTTCTTCTTGCTGCCTTTGTTCAGCTCGTCAACCTTCCGCTGTAGCTTGTAGTAGACGAAAGGTCCTTTTTTCAGGGAACGTGCCATATCTCTGGGTATGGGTGTGTGGGCGTGAGGGTGTGTGGGAGAGCGTACACGCTCATACTCCCAGCCCCCAAACTCCCAAACTCTTAAT
>DATGCC010000506.1:0-6966 GCA_035312345.1 Rhodothermales bacterium | reverse complement strand
CGAGGTGGTGTAGGAGATCAGCCCGAACAGTCCGATGCACCCGATCAGGATAGCGATGAGGGCAAACGTCTGGATCAACTGCTGGATGGTCTGCTCGCTCTCGTAGAATTCAGCAATGCGCTCATCCAGGAAGACATGCTCGAAGATGTAATCCGGGAAAGCGGATTCCCAGGATTGCTGAATGGCAGCCAGCGCGTCACTAAGTTGGGCAGTGTTCACGCGAGCGGCACCGACGTAGGCCCGGTTCAGCGCCGGAGCCGGCGAGAGGATGGTGGCTTCGATTTCCTCGTGCAGGGAGTTGGTGTTGAAATCCTGCACCACACCGACAACCGTAGCGTCGTTGCCCCACAACTCGACCGGTGTGCCAATGGCTTCATCCGGCGACTCAAAGCCCATCAGGTGTACCATCGACTCGTTGATGATGAACCCATTCACCGTATCAGCAGGTGTCAGGTTAGCCCCGGCTACCAGCGCCATCTGGTAGGTGTCGATATAATCCGTATCGACGAACTTGACCTGCGAATTATTTTCCAGCCGCTCGCCGTCTTTATGGTAATAGAAGTTGCCGCCCCAGGTGTTGCCGGAACTGGCTCCGGTGTTGGAGTAGCTCACCGTCTGGACGGCTGCCGATTGCAGCATCTGGTCTTTCATCGTCTTCAGCCGTGTTGCATCGCGGGCCGGAACCTCGAACTCGACGACGGCTTCGGGTTCGTAGCCCAGCGGGGCATTGTGCAAGTACTGCATCTGATGCATTGCTGCCAGTGTGCAGATGATGAGCACCTGCGAGATGGCAAATTGCAGCACGACGAGGCTGCGTCGGAGTGAGAGGAAGGTGCCCGGCTTGTGCCCCGTCGGGTTGCGCATAGCCTCCGTCGGGTGGAGCCGCGAGAGCAGGAAAGCCGGGTAGAGACCGGAGAGCAGGGTCAGTACGAGCGCTGTCAGCAGGGCTATGCCGAGTAGCGCCGGGTCGGTGATCAGGTTAACGGTAGGACCTTCGCCGATGAAGGGCCGCGCCAGGGCCATGACCGGGTTGGCGAGGAGCAACGCAATTACGAGTGCTGCGACGGTAATGAGGCCGGTTTCGGTGAGGAAGTACAGCCGGATCTGCCCCGGCGTGCCGCCCAGCACCTTGCGCACGCCGATCTCTTTGGCCCGCCGGAAGACGAGCACCGTGTTCATGTTGACGAAGTTGATGCAGGCCGTGAGCAGCAGGAAAATGCCGATCAGGCTGAGGGCCCAGAGCGTCTCGCGGGAGATCGGCTCGCCCTCACCAATTTCGCCAAAGCGGGTATCGTAATGAATTTCGGTAAGCGGTTGCAGAAAGTAGCGCTTGGCTTCGGCGTTGCCCTCGTCTCGGTTGCGCTTGATAAAATCGCCGAACCGACGATTGATCTGCTGAGGGGAGACGCCATCAGCAAGCTTGACGTAGCATTGCACGGACGATGACTGACTGCCCCAGTTGTCGTTCATCCGCCGGTGTTCCTCGCCCAGGTTCATCGAGATGATCGTATTGATGGGCACGGTGGTATGCAGCGGCGCATCCTCGACCACGCCCGTCACAGTCAGGTCGTAGCGATTGTCGAAGGTGACCAGGCGGCCTACCACATCGGTCGTTCTGAAAAACCGGCGCGCCTGGCTTTCGGAAAGCACGACGGAGTAGGGAGCCGTGAGGGCAGTCGCAGGATCGCCGTAGACCCAGTCGTAGTGGAAGATCTCGAAGAAATTTTCTCCGACAAAGGCCATGTCATTGTCGTCCTTGAAGCGAACGACCTGTCCATTGTCGCGTTCTGTCGAGAGCACGGGAGCCAGAAAGTTGGCGTCCACAATCGTTACTTGCTCGGCTTCCGGGAAATCGGCCCGAAAAGCCGGGACCAGCGGATAGGGCACCCCGCGATGGAAGTCTTCCGCGCCAAACTCGGTGTCCTCATGGACAACGCGGTAGATCTGGTCGGCATCCTCGTGGTAGCGGTCGTAGCTGTTCTCGAAGCGTACCGTCTGGAAGATGATGAGTGCGCACAGAAACCCGAGGGTTAGCCCGATGACGTTGATGAGGGTGTGCGTCTTGGTGTGCCGAAACTTGCGAAGGCTGGTCTTGATGTAGTTGCCGATCATGGTACCAGGGATGGGTGGGGCAGCGATTTCGATGGACAGGGCCTACGGAGCTGTAGGAGCTTTTGTTACTGGTTGAAGGGGTAACAAATAATGCGGGATTGGTATTGTGTCATGGGTAAGGCATCAACCAAGGTTGGCTGCAAAATGCCGAACATGAATCCTTTTCGCAGGCGCGGTATTCCTTGTGGGGTTGCCGTATATTGCAACCCACATCTCAGGTTGGTGGTTACATGCTGTGAGCTACCTTCGCTGTGTTCTTGGCCCCTGCCGATGCGTTATTTTTCGATTTCCGCATGAAGTCGTTGCCCAACCTCATATCGTTTGCCCGCATCGTGCTGACACCAGCAGTGCTGATCCTGCTGATCTCCAATACCTTGTGGGGCAGCATCGGGGCGTTTGTGCTGTTCGTCGTCGCCGCCATTTCGGATTACGTGGATGGCAAGGTGGCGCGGTCGATGGGCACGCGGTCGCGGCTGGGCCAGTTTCTGGATCCGCTGGCCGACAAGATTCTGGTACTCGGGACGTTTATTACGCTGGCCGTGATGATGCCGAATCTGGTGCCGTGGTGGGCTGTGGCGCTCATTGCCCTGCGCGATGTGGTGGTGACCGCCCTGCGCATGTGGGCCGAAGCGCGGGGCCGCACGCTCCGCACCATCCCGATGGCAAAGACCAAGACCACGCTGCAACTGACCTTTCTGATCGGTGTCCTGCTGTTGCTCGTGGTGCGGCGTTTTCAGGGCGCGCTGGCAGATCTGGCCTCAGCAGCACACTGGCTGCTCGATAGCCCCATTCCCTTCGTGCTGCTGATGGTGCTGGTAGCGCTGACGGTGTATACGGGCGTGTGGTACCTCGTCAACAAAGATTACGTAGCTCCTGCAAAGTTTAATGGCTGATTCGGACACGCTGCTTTCCCGTCGCATTGCGGCTCACCTGCTCGACATCGGAGCCGTTGCTCTGTCTCCCGACGAACCGTTCACCTGGGCTTCTGGCCTGAAATCTCCCATCTACTGCGACAACCGCCTGACCATGGCTTACCCGCCCGTCCGGCGTGATCTGACCGCTGGCTTTGCAGCCATGCTCAAAGAGCAGACCCTCACACCAGAGGTCATCGTCGGCACAGCGACGGCGGGCATCCCGCACGCAGCCTGGCTGGCAGAGCGCCTCGACTTGCCGATGGCCTACGTCCGCTCCAAGCCCAAAGGCCACGGGCGGGGCAACCAGATCGAAGGCAAGCTGGAAGCCGGACAGCGCGTGGTGGTTGTCGAGGATCTGGTTTCGACGGGCATGTCGTCGATGGCGGTGGTGCAGGCGGTGCGCGAGGCGGGCGTTGAGGTGGCGGCATTGCTGGCGATTTTCACGTATGGCTTTCCGCAGGCCACGGTTCAATTTGCCGAATCCAACGTACCGTTTTACACCCTAACCGACTTTGATACCTTGCTGGATGTAGCCCGCGAGCAGGGATCCCTTTTGCCCCATGCGCTACGCAGCCTTCAGGCCTGGCGCTTCGATCCGCCGGGCTGGTCCGAAACACATGGCAGCAAAGGTCAGGCAGGGGCATGACCAAGTTGCTACTCATCGCGGCGGGCGGAGCCATTGGTGCAGTGCTGCGCTATGGCGTGTCGGGGTTGGCCTACCGGCTCTTCGGCGAGACCTTTCCCTGGGGCACGCTGGCGGTCAACGTGCTGGGATCCTTCATCCTCGGCCTGTTGTGGGCCCTGTCGGAGCGGCTACCGTTCTCCCCCAAGCTCACGGCTTTCCTGTTCATTGGTGTGCTCGGCGCGTTCACCACCTTCTCAACGTACAGCCTGGAGAGTTTCAACCTGCTGCGGGCGGGTGATGTACGGCTGGGCCTGACGAACATCATCGCCAGCAACGTGCTCGGGCTCGTTGTGGTGTTGCTCGGTTTTGCCTGTGCCCGGTATTTTTTGGGGTGGTGGTTCAAGGTATAAGGCATGAAAGCGACGATTCTAACCATCGGCGACGAACTGCTCATCGGGCAGGTCGTCAACACCAACGCCTCGTGGCTGGGCGAGCAGGTCAGCTTGCTGGGTATTGATGTTGCGCAGATCATTATGCTCGGCGACGACGACGAGGCTATCCACGATGCCCTGGCCCGTTCCCATGAAACGACCGATCTCATCATCCTGACGGGGGGCCTTGGTCCCACGCACGATGACCTGACCGTCGAGGCCGTCGCCCACTTTTTCAGTGCTTCTCTGCACACTGATCAGGCCATCCTGGACAAAATTACCGCCCGGTTTGAACGCCGCAACCGGACCATGCCAGAAGCCAACCGCAAGCTTGCGCTGGTGCCTGAAGGCTTTGAGGTGCTCGCCAACACGGTCGGGACGGCTCCCGGACTCTGGTTTGCCAATGGTGATGAGCACATCGTTGTCATTCTGCCGGGTGTACCGCGTGAGATGAAGGCGATCTTTGAGCAGGGGGTGGTGCCTCGGCTGCGTCAACGAAAGGGCCTGCGCGCCATCCGCCACCGGACGCTGCTGACGACCGGCATCGGGGAGTCCAATTTGCAGGAGAAAATCGGTGACCTGTCGGAGATGCTGGGGCCATCGTTGCGGTTAGCGTATTTGCCAAGTACCCGGGGCGTGCGCCTGCGCCTAACGGCGATGGGCGAGGACAATGAGGCGGTAGAAGGCTCGCTGGATCGGCTCGAAGCACGGTTGCGCGAAAAGGCAGGTCGCTACATTTACGGCATGGGCGACGATAGTCTGGAGGCTGTCCTTGGGCGGCTACTCACGGAGCGGGACCTGACGGTTGCTGTTGCTGAGAGTTGCACGGGTGGTCATGTGCTCAATCTGCTTACCAACATTCCGGGTTCGTCGGCTTACGTTGTCGGTGGCGTCGTGGCCTACGCCAACAGCGTGAAGCAGGAGCAACTCGGCGTTTCGGCAGACGTGCTGGCAGCCGAGGGCGCTGTCAGTGAAGCCGTTGTCTTGCAGATGGCTGAAGGCGTGCGTACCCATCTGGGAGCCGACATTGGACTGGCGACGACGGGCGTGGCTGGGCCCGGCGGCGGCACGGCAGACAAACCCGTCGGCACCGTCTGGATTGGCTATGCCGACGCTGATGGCAGCAAGGCCCTCCTGCTTCGATTGACCCACGACCGCGAGATGAACAAGGAACTCTCCAGCACCGGCGTGCTCGAACTGGTGCGGCGGCAGGTGCTGGGCAAGGGACCGAGGAGTTAGTCTAGTGGATAGTGAGTGGTTGATAGTGGATAGAAAAAGTAAACATCCAATAACCTAGAACCAGCAACCATAAACCTGCCACCCAGGGATCTGTGACCCGAGGCTCGCGTTCGTCTGTTGTGGCAACGAGGTTATATTTGACGGCGCTATTCGTCTTTAAGAAAGGGGTGACACGACGTTGGCACCGGGGCGCTGTATCTTGGCCGCCGAGACACCTGCTGGCCTATTCAAGCTACTTTTTTTCGCACATAAACCCTGCTCAACATCATGGCATCTAACGATTCTTCCAAGCAGAAGGCCCTCGACCTCGCGCTCAAGCAAATCGAGAAACAATTTGGCAAAGGCTCGATCATGCGGATGGGCGATGCGCCTGTCGTGGTGGCTGATGCCATACCTACCGGTTCCCTGGCGCTCGATGCGGCGCTGGGTGTAGGCGGCATTCCCCGTGGTCGTGTGGTCGAAATCTTCGGACCGGAGTCATCGGGCAAGACGACGCTGGCCACCCACATCATGGCCGAAGCGCAGAAGCTCGGTGGTACTTGCGCCATCATCGATGCCGAACATGCCTTCGATGCCACCTATGCCGGGCAACTGGGCTGCGATATCGATTCCCTCCTCGTCTCACAGCCCGACACGGGCGAGCAGGCGCTCAACATCTGCGAAACGCTCGTTCGTAGCGGGGCGGTTGACGTGATCGTGGTGGACTCGGTGGCGGCGCTCGTGCCCCGCGCCGAGATCGAAGGCGATATGGGCGACAGCCACGTCGGCCTCCAGGCCCGCCTGATGAGCCAGGCCCTCCGCAAACTCACTGGCATTATCAGCCGCTCGAAAACCGTCGTCATCTTCATCAACCAGTTGCGTGAGAAGATCGGCGTCATGTTTGGCAGTCCCGAGACGACGCCGGGCGGGCGGGCGCTCAAGTTCTATTGCTCCGTGCGCCTCGACATTCGCCGTATCGGCGCGGTGAAGGATGGCAGCGATGTGGTAGGCAACCGCACGCGCGTCAAGGTGGTCAAGAACAAAGTGGCTCCGCCGTTCCGGCAGGCCGAGTTCGACATCATCTACGGCGAAGGCGTCTCGTCGCTGGGTGAACTGGTAGACCTCGCCGTCGAAAGCGACATCATCACCAAAAGCGGCTCGTGGTACTCTTATGAAGAGGACACCATCGGGCAGGGCCGGGAAGCTACCAAGCAGTGGCTGCGCGACAATCCAGATATGCAGGTCCAGATCAAGGAGTTGGTCAAGCGCGATCTGGGTATGCTTCCACCCCTCCCTGAGGAAGCTGAGGCAGCGACCAACGGCGTGGCCGAAGAGGTCGAAGCCTAGCGGGCAGATAACGATAGATAGATCACAGGAAAGGGGCTGGCACTTGGCGGTTGGCCCCTTCCCTTTTTGATGGTGCTTCCAAGAACCTATGCTGCGAGCTGGTTCTGATACGGGATGGCCTTTTCGGGGTGCCCCCAGGCTTCGTAAAGGGTGATTACCTGTTCCAGAGAGCGTTGCGTTTCGGCGTTGTCGATGCCGTAGACGGTTTTAAACACCTCGAAGGCGTCAATCATCAGCGGCTCGGCTTCGGCATAGCGGTGCTGATCGGTCAGGCAACGGCCCAGGCGGAGCCGTGTGCGGGCCGTGCGATGGTGGAGAT
>DATGCC010000505.1:0-4517 GCA_035312345.1 Rhodothermales bacterium | reverse complement strand
GGGCTTCTCTAGCCTGGGGTGAATGAGACAACAAATCTCCTCGATCGGTAGCAGGCATACGGGAGAGCACGGTTCATCGCGACGACTCAGGATAAGTGGCCCATCTTGCCGTTTTGGTAATCCGCGATCGCTTGACGAATTTCCTGGGGCGTGTTCATGACGAACGGTCCGCGCCCCACGATGGGTTCCTCAATCGGCTCGCCGCACAACAGGAGCGCGGTCGCGTCTTTTGCACAATCGATGCAAATGCTCGTCCCCACGCGATCGAACAATCCCACTTCTGCAGTCTCGACAGATTCAGAGCCGTTGACGCGTAGCCCCCCTTTGAGCACCACCAGCGCTGTTGTGTAGCCATCGGGAACCGCCAGGTCTATGCGTTGATCGCTGGTGAGACGAAGGTCCCACACCTGGATTGGGGTGAAGGTTGCAGCCGGCCCCTTCGCCCCGCTGAACTCACCGGCGATCACCCGCACCGTTCCCTGGCCATCGGGCAGACGCACGGTGGGAATCTGGCTGCTCACAATGCTCTGGTAGCGCGGCGGCGCCATTTTGTCCTTCGCTGGCAAATTCACCCACAGCTGCACCATTTCGAAGAGGCCACCGCGTCGCGCGAAATCGCGCCCATGAAATTCTTCATGGACGAGGCCCGAAGCGGCGGTCATCCACTGCACGTCACCGGGGCCAATAGAGCCGCCACCGCCCGAGGAGTCCCGGTGTTCCACTTCGCCCTCGTAGACAATGGTCACCGTCTCGAAGCCCCGATGTGGGTGCTCGCCGACGCCGCGGCGCTCGTCCGTCGGCGCAAACGCCATGGGGCCGGCGTAATCGAGGAGGAGGAACGGACTGAGCACTGCCCCCAGATTCGGGTAGGCGAAAAGCGTCCGCACGGGGAACCCGTCGCCGACCCAATGTTGGTCCGCACGACGCTGGACGCCACGCAGTTTCTTGATTGACGTAACTTCGTTCGTTGATGGCATGAAAGCCTCCTTTGAGTATGTCGGCTGGATATATGACATGGCAATCCCCCCTCATCCGGCGACGCCTATCCAGGCCGCGCGGCGCCTCACGACGCCTTACTGCGAGACCCTTTGACGGGCTGCCTCGATCATCTGTCGCGTAAACAGTTGGCAGCCCGTTAAGGACACGGAGGGGGACTGGCTAAGCCGACTCACCACGGCTGCCGCCGCGTCATTAATGAATGTCACAGCGGCAAGATCGATCTCGACCCTCCACTCTTGGTCGTAGATAAAAGGGACACACTGCTCAGCCAGTAGGTGGGCGTCCTCATTGATGAGGGCGCCTTCTACTCGGAGGAGGACGCGGCGGATCTCTGAGTCTTCTGCGCGGGTGATACGGACGACCATGCCAAATAGCTCCTCTCGTTTCAGGTCCTTTTGCCGCGGCTGCCTCACAGCGGTTTTTTTTCGACTCGTAGGATGCCTGGTTAAAGAAGGCAAGTTTGATGCCAACATCATGCATCTTGCCGCGTATGTCTTGGAACATGTTGAAGCAAAAGGGATAAGGCTTTGGCAGAATCGCAGGGCGAACATGATCAGAGGGCTGATACCGTCTGGAGAACGCCATATGTGACGTTAGAAGCCATATGTGGCGTCGACGGATGGTGTTGGTGGTGGTCGGGCATCGTTTACCAGTGACCGGGTGATGGTGTCGACAGGGCGCTAAGGCGAGGGGGTGAGACCGAGTTTCTTTAGGCGATGGCGCAGCGTGGACGCGGGTAAGCCAAGAATCTCCGCTGCGCCGTCGGGGCCTGCAATCCGCCCGTGGGTGTGCCGCAGGACGTCTGAAATATAGGCGCGTTCCATTGCATGCAGCGTCGTGAATGGTCTGGTCATCGTGCGCTGTCCCCCCTCAACTGTGGCTAACTCTCGGGTGCGGAGCGGTGTATCGATTGTGAGCAGCTCCCCATCGGCCAATAAGACGGCGCGCTCAATAAGGTGTTCCAACTCGCGGACATTGCCGGGCCACGAGTAGGTCCGCAGGTGAGCCAGAACCTCGGGGTGGATCGCCGTAATGTTCTTCTTGAATCGGCGGCGATATTTCTGGGCAAAGTAGTGGACGAGCAGCTCAATGTCTTCTGGCCGTTCGCGGAGAGGTGGGAGATGAATCGGAAAGACGTGTATGCGATAAAAGAGATCGGCCCGGAATGTTCCCGCCGCCACCAGCTGCTCCAGGGGCTGGTTGGTCGCTGTCACGAGACGGACATTGACCGTCCGCGTGTGCGTGCTGCCTAACCGCTCGAACGCCCCGTGCTCCAATACACGGAGCAGTTTCGCCTGCGTCTCTAGTGGCAGGTCGCCAATTTCATCCAGGAACAAGGTCCCGCCGTCCGCCGCCTCGAATCGTCCCAGCCGGCGCTGCGCCGCGCCAGTGAATGCCCCTTTCTCATGTCCGAAGAGTTCACTCTCGACCAACCCCGTCGGCAGCGCGGCGCAGTTGACGGTGATCAGCGGCTGCTCTCGACGCGCACTTTGGGCGTGTAAGGCTCGTGCGAGCAGGTCTTTGCCCGTCCCAGTTTCGCCGCACAGCAGCACCGTCGCATCCGAGGGCGCGACTCGCTCGACCAGCTGCAACACCTGGCGAAATGCTGCACTCGCGCCCACTAGCTCTCCAGCGCCGTTGTCATCATGGAGCACTGTACGCAACGAGGAGAGCTGCGATTCCAGCGCGCTGACTTTGACCTGTTGCTGCGCCAAGGCCTTCGCATGCTGCTCAAGCGCTTCGAGCATCCGCCCTAACTCCACCTCGACATTTTCGACGCGGTAGCTGTCCTTTAAGGCTTGAACGGCTGGGTCAGCCGCATCCGCAGCGTGGGCGATGACCCGACAGCGCGTATCCCCTTTGCCCACACATTCCGGCTCGTAGTAAAACACCTCCCGGCCGAAGACAGCCGTAGAGTGGCCGCTAGCATAACCGGTGAGGGTCCAGCACACCGGCGCGTCGGACGGACCGATATGGGTGCGGTGCTGCTCGACCTCATATGAGTTACGCCACTCGGCTTCGACATCAAATAGGCCGATGGCCGGGTCCATCTGCGCATGCAACACACGCACGGTCACCACGCCCTCCAGAGTATGCAGACGGGGGCCAGCCGCCCACCACTCGGCCAAGCTTCTCCAGTCGCCGACTTCTTTCGAGGTCAACGCATCCCGGTATCCACACGCATACCCGAAGCGGGTCAAGATCCGCCGCGTACGTTCCAGGCCAAGCGTCTCCAGAAGTTCCTTGCGTAGCAGACCCATCGCATCCGCATCCAAGAGCAGCATGCGACGATGCGCGAAATGGAGCGTGCCCGCCGCGTCATCCACGGTGAGTAGCTCAAGTAATTTGAGGTTACTGGGGTTCATCTAATCTATCCTACCTCTGCTTCCTGAAGCCCGTTTTTTCCCGAAAACCTATATTAGCTCAGCGAGATGGTTCACTTGGTCATCTCGTCCTGTTTCTAACTACAAGATGTAAGCCCCCGGCTGTGCCGGGGAACTCCCAACGTTTGACAATTCCGCGAGTCGGTTGAAAATCCACCCCTAGTGAACCGCTCAACGTTCAACCAAGAGGGAGTCAAGTCATGCTAATAAACAAGACTCTAAGCCATACGAAGTGGGCGTGCAAGTATCAATGTCAATCCTCCGACACAACATCGTATTGATCCAAAAGGACCGTCGCAAGGCGCTTAACAAGCCATTGCGATGGCATCTGGGTGAGGTCTTTCGCTCCCTGGCCCAACAGAGGGAAAGCGATATCGAAGAAGGTCATTTGATGGCGGATCATGTTCATATGCTGATCTCGATTCTCCCGAAATATTCGGTGGCGCAATTCAAACCCCCGGCAAATCCGGAGGTCATGAGTTGGGCCTACAGAACGGAAGTGGCGACGAGACGCCATTTCACCTTCCGTATCCTGAGCGTATGGGGGGGGGTGACAACTATCGGAGCCCTTTGCCGAGGAACTCAGCATGATATTAGGCAGAGCCGGCTCTCGGCTCCCCCTTCGGTGTAAACGGGGCCACGGCTAGCGTCACGCCCATGCAAATCAGGCCACACGCGATGGCCGCTTGTGGGGCTCCAAAATACTCCGCGATGACGCCGGAGAGCAGACCGCCAACAAAATGCGGGGCCACGGCCAGGGCGCGTAGGCCCATAACGCGGCCGCGCATATCGGCCGAACTGGTGTTCAGCAGTATAATGGTCATATTCGTCAAGCTCAGCGTTTGTACGAAGCCAACGATCCCGGCCATGAGCAGTCCCAGCTCATAACTGGGCGCCAAGGCAAACATCACGGTCAACAGCCCCCAGGCAAAGGTGGCCCATACCATCAGTTGACCGGCCCGTTGTAGCGCGCCGATTTTGATCATGGCAAAGGAACCGAGCAACGACCCAGCGCCCGTCACCGCGCCGAGCCAACCGAGCCCGGTGGCCCCGACACTAAACACCTCACGGGCAAATACGGGCATCAAGGTGGATTGCAGGGGCAAGCCCACCAGATTGACCAGCCCGGCCAGC
>DATGCC010000504.1:0-2669 GCA_035312345.1 Rhodothermales bacterium | reverse complement strand
ACCTCTTTGTAATTACCGTCTGGTGAAAATGTATAGCGCATCCCTGAGCTTGACGTTTAAGCCTAATCTAAATGCTGGATGTGCACATACGGATCCTGCCTTGCCGTTAGCAAACAGGAGGCAACCTGTAACCATCCATTTGCGTGCAACCGACAACAGTACCTTTTCTGCAATCCCGGCAATGCTATGTCAGATTGGAAAGAACGGATCACCTTCAACCCCAAACAATGCGGCGGTCGCCCTTGCATTCGCGGGATGCGTATCCGCGTAACGGACATTCTTGACCTCCTGCTTACTGGTCTCTCTACGCAGGAAATCCTTGATGAAATGCCGGACCTCGAAGCTGAGGACATCGAAGCTGCGATCCGGTTTGCCCGTAGCCGAATTGATCATCCGGTTGTTGCCGCGTGAAACTCTGGATTGATGCTCAATTATCGCCTGGCCTTGCTCAATGGATCACTACACAGTTTCCTGATATCGAGGCCTCTGCCGTGCGTGACTTGGGCTTGCGAGACGCTGAGGATATAGACATCTTTGAAGCGGCTCGCCAGGCAAATGCCGTGGTGATGAGCAAAGACAGTGATTTTGTAGACTTGGTCAACCGCTTCGGCCCACCACCGCAAGTACTGTGGATTCGTTGTGGCAATACATCGAATGCCCAGATGCAGGTGATTTTGTCGGGCACCTTGCTGGCTGCTGCAGACCTGCTGCATCAGGGCGAACAATTGGTAGAAATTAGTGGTCCTTGAACTCGCTTACAAAAACCGGGCACGTAGCTCTGGCGTCGGGATGCGGCAGGTGTCGCGCTTGCCAAACCAGCGGTAGCGGTTGCGGGCGATCCAGTCGTAGAGGGCATCGCGGAGGGGACGGGGCAACAGGACCAGGTTGTGCAGCACCGGCCACGCCCCTCGCAAATGCCGGGCAACGCGGAGGGCGGCATCAGACTGGCGGTAACACTGCCCGTCTTCGATGAGCACGATGCTATCGGTATAGTCCGCTGATAAACCGTACCGATCCAGGATGGGTTGCGCGGCCTCGTCTTGTAGCGCCGCGAATTTGAAATAGCCCTCCGGGTCGCGGTCGATGATGAAGTTGACGGAGCTATTGCACAGGTTGCACACGCCATCGAACAAAATGAGCGCGTGATCCTGAAGGAGTGAGTCGGGAAGAGCGTGTGCCATGGCACCGGGCAACAGGTGGAAAAGGCGCGTGCTTACAATTACGAAACGGTTATAAGATCCAGCCCTGTGCCTGCCTATCTTTGGGGCAACTTCCCATACCCCAACCACTCACACACCCGTACTCCTAAGCTGCATGGCTACTCCGCAGGATACCTCCCCTACCAGCCTTGGCACCCTGGCGCGGCTTTTTTTCAAGCTCGGCGTTATCGGATTTGGCGGCCCGGCGGCGCATATCGCGATGCTGGAGGATGAAGTCGTCACGCGGCGCGGCTGGTTTACCCGCGAGCACTTCCTCGACCTCATCGGCGCGACCAACCTGATCCCTGGCCCCAACTCCACCGAGATGACCATGCACATCGGCTACGAGCGGTGCGGCTGGGCGGGCCTGTTCACGGCAGGCGGCTGCTTCATCCTTCCTGCGGCGTTGATGACCGGCACGCTCGGCTGGCTCTACGTGGCCTATGGCACCCTGCCCGAAGTAGAGCCGTTCCTGCGCGGCATCAAACCGGCCGTGCTGGCTGTCATCCTCGGTGCGTTGTGGAAACTCGGCAGGTCGGCAGTCAAGAACTGGCAACTGGTGCCCGTCGGTGTGGCGGTAGCCGTGGCCCTTGCGCTCGGCGTCAACGAAGTGGTGGCGTTGCTGTGCGGTGGCGTGCTGGGCATGCTGTGGCTCGTCGGCTACCAGACAACCAGAGACCAAAAAAGCTTCCTCCCTCTCGCTCCTTTTCTCCCTTTCCCCCTCTCTCCCTTTCTCCCTTATGCCCTTTCCCAAACCCAGGACATACCGCTCTGGAAACTCTTTCTGTTCTTCCTGAAAGTCGGCGCGGTGCTCTACGGCAGCGGCTACGTGCTCATTGCCTTTCTGGAAGGCGACCTCGTACAGACCTACGGCTGGCTCACCGAACAGCAACTGCTCGACGCCATCGCCATCGGACAGTTCACCCCCGGCCCGGTGCTGACAACGGCGACGTTTATCGGCTACATGCTGGCGGGCCTTCCCGGCGCGGTCGTCGCTACGCTTGGCATCTTTCTGCCCTCGTTTATCTTCGTCGCCATCCTCAATCCCATCATCCCCAAGTTGCGTAAGTCGAAGTGGACGGCGGCTTTTCTCGACGCGGTGAACGTGAGCGCCGTAGCGCTGATGCTCGTGGTCACGGTGCGCCTCGGGCTTTCGGTGCTGACGTCCTGGCCTGCGTGGGTCATCTTTGGCCTCGCCGTGCTTGCTGTGCTCCGGTTCAAGCTGAATGCCGCGTATCTCGTCCTCGGCGGTGCTTTGCTAGGATGGCTCTTCGGGGTGCTTTAATTGGCGGTTGGCGGACGGACAGACGGTGGACGGACACATCGGTCCGTCCCTACAGGATCATAACCTGTTTCCCATTTCCCAATAACCAACTCACCATCCGCCGGACGCACCACCGCCCCCAAAGGAACCGCCGCCCCCGCTAAAGCTGCTGCTGCCCGATGACGACCAGCCGCCCCCACTGCTCG
>DATGCC010000503.1:0-2101 GCA_035312345.1 Rhodothermales bacterium | reverse complement strand
CATGGTGGCCCGTCGACGCTGCTCAAGGTCCCGTTCGGCAAGCGAGGCCTACTTCCGCGGCTGCCTGCCCCAATTCGGGTCCATACACCGTTCCCCCTTTCATGCTGCCTGTTTTAGCTGTGCCTGCTGTGCTCGCTTGAGTGTGGAGCGGCGACGATAGCGGCAGCCGGGTCGGCTGGCGAAGAATTGTGCAAAGCGGTCGTCTTCGCTGAGCAGGGCGGCGCGGACGGTGAGGATCGCTTCGGCTCCTTGCGGGTCATTCCAAAACTTTTCGGTCCCTTTCACCCTGAGGTTAAACTCTTTGACCAGCGATTCCATCAGGGTCGAGGTGACCGGTAATCCCAAGCGGCGATAGCGAGGATAGTCCACCCTCTCCAGGTTGTTCGCCAAGTAGGTGAGACCGCGTTGGATTGGCCGTCGGGGGTCGTTGTCAGGCAGCGCATCCGAGGGGATGCTGAACTGCTGAGCCAGAGAACGCCACTGGGCCAGTACTTCTGCGGCTTGCCCTTTCCACAGGGCGGTAATCCATTGCACGTGCAGTTGCCACCCTTCATCAGCGTCGTGACCGACCGCCATCGCCAGCGCGTAGACGTAGCTCAACAGATGAATGAAATCGAGAATGGCAAGATACCCCAACCGCTTGAAGTAGCGTTCCCAGACAGACCAGTTACAGCTTTGGCCGTCGCCTACGAACCCTTTCCGCGATGCCTGATCGAGCCCACGGCCAGCCGCTTCCGTCGCCAAGATGCGACCACAGGCGTCTGCACCCTCGAGCGTAGCCACGCAGGTGCGCATCAGACGCACGGGGCCACGATGCTGTTTTCGCGACGCTTCGGGCGTCAACGAAGCGTCCTGATCCGTCGCGTTTTCGGTAAGTTGTTCTTCGCCCAGCAATTCACCAATGCTCTGGTCATCGGTCTTCTCCTCTGGCAGCGCTTTGCGCTGCCGATGCAACTGCGCCACCAGTTTCTGCACTTTGGGGCGATTCCGAAACAGCTGAGGGACTTCCGGTCGCGGGTCTTCCAGCGATGCTTCGCTTTGCAAACGAACCACGCAGCCTGCCTGAAACTCACGCCAATGTGGATGCGTTACGCCTCGTGGACCGTTCTCGTCCCGAGTGCGAATGCGACCGCCGTCCATCTCCACGACACCGACCTGCGGAGCGTTGGCAGGCACCTCGGGAGAAGCTTCGCGGGAGGCGGTGAGCGGGCGACTTGCCTCACGCTGATGGAAAGCCTCCACCTGCGCGGCCTGATGCTCTTTCATCTCGCGGCCGGCTTGCAGGGTCAATTCCGAAACGCGTGTCGGATTCAGCTTCCATTCGCCCAGTTCTGCCAGTGATTTCGAGCCGACGCTGTGAGACTTCTCATTGCCGCCTGCGTACACTACTTTTCGACGGGCCCGCGGCGTCAGGTTTTGGCTATCTAATCGTAAGCTTTCCCGCTGAGGGAAAAAAATCCCGCTCACAACTCGAGCAGTGACAAACTGGCTCTTGAATCGTGGCCGGTCCCAGCCGGCCTTGGACAGATCGTTCTTCGAACTCAACTCGGCATGCGCGTTGGCACTGGGGGCAGCGAAGCTGGTTGGGCAGCTTCTGGTTCTGCAGCACGAGCGCCCGAGCAATCACTGCATCGAAAGCCGCTCTGGCTGCAAGCACTGCGAGGTCTTCAAACTCATCGATGTCGCTATCAAGCTCCGGTCCCTCAGGCCCGTAAACTTCTTCGGAAAAAAGCTCCGCCATTTGTAGCGCGAGTCGCCCGGCTAATTCTTCCTTGTTCGCCATCCTTGGCACCTCCTTGGAGTTAGGGAAAATCACAGCCCCCAGAATACCGCTCAACAACCCATGTCACCACGCCAGTTTCTGTATTGACAGAATCCGGGGACAAAGGACGAACCGGAAAGGCCGTATGCACCCTTCCTAACGCCGGCTCAGGCGTCGCCCTTGCGTGCCGAGTTCAAAGCGATATACTTACGGGTTTAACTGTGGGCGTCTGTGACGCTTCGTGTAGTATGCCAGGAATGATCCATGTCATTTAAGAAGCGGCCGATTCGTTCTCGCCGGAAGGCGCGGGCCCGAACTAAGGCAAAGAAGAAAGATCCG
>DATGCC010000502.1:0-3229 GCA_035312345.1 Rhodothermales bacterium | reverse complement strand
ATCCGCACTGCACAGTACTACGATGTCCGCCTCAGCATCCATGGCATCAGAAGCAGCCTGTTCCGGCGTCTCATGTCGCTGCTCCGGCAGGATATCAAAACCGGCAACACCGAAGACATTACGCGCAAAGGTAGCGCGGGCATTCGCCATCACCGGGTCGCCAAGCATCAGCGGGATCACGCGGGGCGTATGCCCGGTCTGCCTGGCGTGACGTTCTGTGCGCAGCCGAAGCGCCTCGAAATGGGCCGGGCCACGCACGGCGGGCAGAGCGTCAGATGGCGTTTTACTTGCCGAATCAGCAGGCGCATCATCCAGCCTGCTTTCTGCTATCTGTGGAAACGCATTGGTGCCGACGAAGACCGTTTGCCCGGCGTCGATACGCGAAAACCGTTGCTTGCGCGACGTCTCAATCTCCTGCTGAATAAAGCCATTTTGCAACGCCGCAATCAATCCGCCGCGTGCCTCAATCTCCTGAAAAAACGCCCATCCTGCCGATGCTAATTCATCCGTCAGGGTTTCGAGGAAATGCGATCCCGCTGCCGGATCCGCAACGACGTCGAGGTTGGCTTCGTGTTTGAGAATGTGCTGGATGTTGAGTGCCAGACGCCGGGCGTGGGCACTTGGCTGGCCGGTGGCGCCATCGTAGGGCTGGATGCTCAACTCATCGCAGCCGCTGAGGATCGCAGCCGTCGCCTCCGTCGTGGACCGAAGCAGGTTGACGTGCGGGTCATAGAGCGTAAGGCTCCACCGCGAGGTGTCGGCCCGGAGGAAAGCTTTCGGTGCGGTAAGCGATTCATCAAAAGCGTGAACAACCTGGCCGAAGAGCAAGCGCAAGGCCCGCAATTTTGCAATTTCAGGAATGAAGCTGGTCCCGACGGACACCTCAAAGCGCATCCGAGCGACGATGTCAGCGACAGAATGGGATCGCTCGGTCATCTGCACAAGGTATTCACTGGCGGTGGCTAGGGTACAGCCTAATTCCTGCGCCATCGAAGCACCAGCATGATGGTACGAGCGGGCGTCTATGCTGATGGCGTGTAGTCGTGCTTCTGATGGGACGAGCTTATCCAACACGGCTGCCCGTTCATCCATAGCATGTGCCACATCGGCGTTGTCGCCCTGGATGAGCCAGGTCAGGGCATGGCCTGTGATCGAACCAGTTAGTTGTGCCAAAGAGGTGCCCTGCTTTTCTGCTGCCTGCGAAAGCATGTCTAGCAGGGTCTCGGAGGCACCAGAGCCTGACAAATGAATCGCCATGTTATCGAGCGGCAGATGCTCTATCAGGCGGATTACGTTCTCCTGAGGGAAGTTCTCATCAAGATGCAGGCCTAGGCTGTTGGCACCTCCCTTTAAGGTGTCCTGGATCTGCTGGCGGATTGCTTCAAACGAAGGGGCTGAAATATCTTGACGAATCAGCCAGTCATTGCCCGGCTGGCCTTTCCTGAGTGTACGGCGAGTATCCTGGTCATGAGCTGTATAAAACGGCTGGATGGTGAGCCCGTCAAGGGTGTGCCAGACCAGCTTCTCAAAACCTGCTCCTTTCAAGTCAGCCCGGATACGCTCGCGCCAGGTGTCGGGTGTAATAGGAGGGAAGGAATCCCAGGGAGCGGTTGAGGTTGTTATGCCGGGTGAACGGGGTTGCATGGGATAGGGCGAAAGTAATAGAAGGGGTCGACCCATAAACCGATTAGCAGGCGGCTTGCTCCCCACGAGATCCTACGACGGTATCTGAAATTCCCGAAAGCAACGCACCAGGTCGAAGACCGCAATGCCGTACGCCACCGCCACATTCAGGGATTGCTTCGCACCAAACTGAGGAATCTCCAGCGCCAGGTCGGCCAGCGCGATGAGGTCGTCGCGGACGCCCGTGACTTCGTTGCCGAGGATCAGGCAAAGCGGGAAATGGGCCGCTTGTACATCGGTTGTACGGGTGGGCGTATCCGTAATTTCGAGTACGGCAATGGTATAGCCGTCGGCTTTTAGCCGTTCGATGACAGGCTCGGCGGCCTGTTCGTAGGTCCATGCCACCGTATCCTGCGCGCCGAGGGCCGTCTTATGCAGGCCCCGGTTTTCAGGGGTCCCCGTAATGCCGGTGAGGTAGAGGTGCTCAATCTGGGCCGCGTCGGACGTGCGGAAGATAGAGCCGACATTATAGATGGACCGAATATCGTCAAGCACGACGACAATGGGATGTTTCGGTAACGCCGCGACTTCGTCGGGAGCCGGGCGCGGGATCTCTTCGTGTTTGAGCTTGCGCATGCAGGATGGGATTTGTGGCTTGCTGTGCGTATGTTAAATAGCTCTGTGAAAGTATCTCGGGTGTGATGCGAGGTACTGCTTGGGGGTTATGATCGTGGCGGTCATGGGCTACGCGTCATTAGCTTCGCTGTCATTGGTGCCTTCGGCACGTCATTAGTCATTGATGAGCACAAGCCAACCAATGACGACGAGCAACGCGAGACTAATGACGCAAACCAGTGAGCCAATGACCAGATAGCCCATGAAGTGTGCAGCGCTACGTAATACCCTTGAATCCACTTTCCGATGCCCACCATGATAAAAAACACCGTTCTTTGTATTCTCTTCGTTGGAATATCACTGCTGACCGTGGCAGGATGCCAGACGCTTCAGCAGATAGCCAATCTGCGGAACGTTAAGTTCGCCCTCGATCGCGTCACTGATGCCCGGCTCGCCGGAGTCGATATCGATCGGATTCGTTCGTACGAAGATCTTTCTGCGCAGGATATTTTGCGACTCGGAGCCGCTGTGACCCAGAAAGAGCTACCGCTGGCCTTTGCACTCCACCTGAATGCTGAAAACCCGCCCGAGAACGAGGTGGATGCTCGCATGGTACGGATGGATTGGACGTTGCTGCTGGACGACCGCGAAACCATCAGTGGCATTTTCGACAACAACATCGTCCTGCCGCCCGGCGAGCCGACCGATGTGCCCATCCCCATGCAACTCGATCTGGTCGAATTTTTCGACCAGGGAGCGCGGGATCTCATCGAGTTGGCACTGGCCGTATCCGGGCAGGGCGGTTCCCCTAAGCGCATCAAGCTGCAAGCCACGCCGACGATTGACACCGTCATCGGTCCCATCAAATACCCCAGCCCGATTACCATCGTAAGCCGCACCGTGGGGGAATAAGGGCATCACCTAGACAAGCCACAACATGATAACCTGGGAAAAACTTGGAAGTGCGCTGGTCGTGCTTCTTTTGGTGGTT
>DATGCC010000501.1:0-4487 GCA_035312345.1 Rhodothermales bacterium | reverse complement strand
GCTTGCAGGTTGACAATGTCATCGAGTTGCTGCACGGGCAGCACCGCGATGTCTTCCTTCGAAAGCGTAGACATCGAACTGGTGAGCGAGATGTCCACGATGGGGCGCTCGGCGGTCACGACCACCTCTTCGCCTTCGATGACCTCTTCGGCCAGCGTCACATCCAGCGTCGTCGTGTTGTTGGACGAGACATTCACGCCCTCGACGATTTTGGTCTGGTAGCCGATGCTACTGAACCGGACGCTGTAGGTGCCGGGCGGCACCTGGATGATGCCGTAATCTCCGTTGGCATCGGTGGCGGCCCCGAGGGTCGTCCCGACGATGAGCGCCGTAGCCCCGAACATGGGCTGCCCGGTCTCATCCACCACACGCCCAGAGAGTTTGCCCGTTTGTGCCAGGGCCGTTTGGCTCCATAGCATGCTCAGGCACAGAACGCCCCACAACGCTACGGTCCAGCGTTTAACCTGATACCGATTCATCACAACTCGTGCTCTGGTCTATCGCTCCTGAAATCTCGATATGCATCTTGAAAGCGCAGTAGCCGGGAGAGCACTAGAGTTGTCTCTCCCGGCTTACCACGCACCTACTGCGTGTTTACTTGAGCAGCACCATACGACCTACCGGACTCAAAAATGCGCTCTTGTCAGCACCCTGCACCTGGAGGCGGTAGAAGTACACGCCCGAACTCAGGTTGCGGCCATCGAAGGCCACGCGCTGCTCGCCAGCGGCCTGGGCACCCAGCACCTGCTCGGCGACCCGGCGGCCCAGCACGTCATACACGAAGAGCGTCACGTTGCCCGCCTGCGACAGCGTGTAATTCAGCGTCGTCGTCGGGTTGAACGGATTCGGGTAATTACCCTTCAGTGTGAAACCCTCCGGTACTTCAGCCCGATCATCTGTTGCTGTACCAATCACGGTGTTTGGATCGAGGAAAGCATAAATGGCGGCTCCGTTTGTTCGCTCGCCACCGATCCAGGTCCGCGTGGCATAGCTGTCTCCCGGGCTTTCTAGATAATCACCATCGAAGAAGCCCATGGTGATATATAATTGCCCATCGCCGAGCCCGTCTGGATATCCCAGCACTTCTACCAGATCCATGGCGACCTCGATCTGATAACCTTCATCGATATCTGTCGGATCAGCTACCGTGGAAGACCCTTTCAGGAATAAACCAGTCGTAATGCCATCGGCAGGTGTCATGGCATCAACCCCCATAGCATCTCGGGCGTACTGAAGGGCACCGGTCGAGTCGATCATGAACTCGAAGGATTTATGAGCCCAAGTCTGGTCCGACTCAAGACTATCCGGGCGTTGGATGATAAAACGGACTCCATCACGCCCGTTTTCAGCAAGGTTGCCACTGATGGCCGCATCGTCAGCATTCACCCCGAGGTAGAGTGTATTATCCTCAAAAGCAAACCTGAACTCACCAATAGACGGATCAACAACGATAGCTGCATTGCCATCACCATTAATATCTGGACGGAACCAGTGTACACCGTAGGGTGCATAGGCACCTGGCAACCACGTATCCATTTCCTCAGGCTGCATTTCGTACTGTAGCTGAACAGCCGGTTCTACGTTCCAAACATCATCATCCAGGCTTCCGTCGATGACCGGAGCACCATAAAGCGAAGCGCTACCGATGGTGAAGTCGGGCGCTGTGACAGCAGGTACTGCGCCCGAATTAACTGTTACGGTAGGGTCGCCATAGATGAGGGCTTTGCCTTCATTGAAGTTGTTGAACCATTTGTTCTGCCAGAACGTCCTCGTGAGAAAAGACAGGTCCATGTTTTCGGGCCACCGGTAATCGGGGTCCGCAATGGCAATGTTCCAGGGCAGTACATCGCCTCCGGCTTGCGTCATGTCGTAGCCCATTTCATTGAGGCTGATCCGTATCTCCATCCCATAGCCTACGTCCTCGCCGTGGGTATCATCGTTGGAAATCCCATCCACGGTGGTCATGGCATCTATGACATCGTTATTGACTTCCATTCTCGGCGAATTGCCAAAGGGGAATTGGCCATAATCCCCAAACCAATTCGGGGAAATGCCCGGTACCGGCCGGCCGCTTCCTACCAAAGTGCCATCATCATACATTGACGTGGCATCTGTGGTATCGAAAGGGTTCCACCAGTAGTAGCCAAACTCCGCATTGGTAACCCCGTTAGAGGAATAGCCCGTCTGTGCGGACCCGTCATCATTCATAACCGGGAAGGATTCCGGGCGTTGAGAGCGGTCTACGATGGACATGATAAGGCCATCTGACCCGAACAGGCTCCCGCCACCTACGGATTTATCTTGTACCTCAACGCCTAACCAGAGGTCGTTGCCATCTCGCAATACGAATAGGGTAGCACGGAGTGGATCTGAGGGCTCGGCAGCCAAGGGGTTGCCTTCGATCTGGTATCCGCTGCCTGGCGTGGCGATAATCTCGCCATAGTTGAATTCAATGGATTCGGCCTGGTCCCACACCGCTTCGTCCAGCATGCCGTCCATGGTGATGGTCGCCCCGGCAACGTCGCGTGCCCAGATGACATCTTGTCCGTTGCGCACTGGCTGCGCCCAGGCGATGTTCATAGCACCGACCAGCAGGGCCAGGGCCATCATTGTAGCGATCCGTTTCATAACGTGGTTCTCCTTATTGATGACACGATGTACTAAGTGCGCCCGAAAGCGCTTTTGTTGACAAGGCCGCGCCGCAAAGCGCGACGTTATTCGCTAAGCATGCCCGCCCGACGACGCCCGAACAGCGAGCGTCGTAGGAAGCACCTCCTGTATGCGTTCGTAGATTTCGTTTTTTTCGATAGCATCCAGCAGCATCTGCACGGACCGACGGCCCATGTCGCTGATGGATACGTGTACGGTCGTGAGCGCCGGGTTCACATAGCGCGCCACGGGGATGTCGTCGAAGCCCACCACAGCGATGTCGTTGGGAACACGCAACCCGGCCTCCTGCACGGCCTGCATCGCCCCAATGGCCATCGAGTCGTTAGAGCCGAAGATGGCCGTGGGCCGAGGCGAGATCTCCAGAATGCGCCGCGCGGCCTGGTATCCTGACTCCTCGGTGAAGCTGCCCTCAAAGACGAGCGAAGCGTCCAGCCCATAGCTCTCCAGGGCTTCCTGAAAACCACGCAGGCGCTCGTCGGCGTCGTAGTTACCGGCCGCGCCACGAATCAGCGCCATGCGCCGGTGCCCGTGGGCATGGAGGTGCTCCACCATCGACCGCGCGCCGTGGTAGTTATCGATGTTGATCGAGTCGTACACTTCGCTTTTCAGGTAGCAGTTCAGCAAAACAATCGGCAACCCGGTGGGCAGGTTGGCTTCCAACGTCTGCGCATCCAGATCCGGCGACATCACAATCAGGCCGTCAATGCGACCCGACATGGCAAGCAGTGCGGCCTCCAGTTCGGCAGGGGTGGCATGGGAGCTAGAGACAAGCAGGTGGTATCTGCTATGCCGCGCCCGCTGGTCGATACCGCGGATGACTTCCGAAAAGAACTCGCCGTACAGGTCGGGTAGCAACACACCTACCGTGTAGGTCTTGCTCATGATGAGGCTGCGCGCCACCGCGTTCGGCTTGTACTTGAGCGCGTGGGCGGCGGCTTTCACCTTCAACCGGGTCGCCTCATTGACCGACCCGCTGTCGTTCAGCACCCGCGAGACCGTCGCCGTGGAGACGCCCGCATGCTGTGCGACTTCTTTGATGGTTACCCCCATGAGCCGTGCAGTACCCGTATACTTGCTTTTACTTAACCGGTGAAGGTGGATATTTTTGTGTAAACGTTTACATTGTCCGAAACAAAATCGTCGCATTTCGAACAAAGAAGCGCTTTTTACTAATGTAAACGTTTACATTATACAGAACCCAACGGGAATTGTAAAGTGTCTGTGAACGAGCAGGCAATTTGCTGTACCCTGGTAACCACTTGCTTGCATCCTGCTACAAACATGGCGAGATACTACTCCACCTGTTTCAAGCATTGTTATTACACCACTACCACACTAAGTGAGGATCATCGTGAAAAGGCTAGCTCTTTTGATGCTACTCTACTGTATGACAACAGCAGCAGTGGCACAACAAGCCATCGTCGATCAGTTCGAGATACGGTCGTATACATTGGACGGCTTCACGCTGCCATACCGGCTCTTCGTCCCTGAGAATTACGACCCGGAGGTGGCCTATCCCCTTGTGCTGGCCCTGCATGGCGCTGGCGAGCGGGGCACCGACAACGAGCGCCACATCCGCCCCCATCGCCTCGCTACCTCGTGGGCCGACCCCGCCAATCAGGCCGAGAACCCGGCGTTCGTCGTGGCTCCACAGGTCCCGCCTAATGAGCGGTGGAGTGCCGAGCAACCCGTTGACCAATCTGACTTTACCAACGAGGAGTTGGCGACGCTTGCTATCCTCGACTCGCCGGCGGTCGAGTTCAACATCGATCCGAACCGCGTGTACATCACCGGCCTGTCGATGGGGGGGCATGGGA
>DATGCC010000500.1:0-2672 GCA_035312345.1 Rhodothermales bacterium | reverse complement strand
CTGGCATACCGAGTTCGACAAGCCCCTCGTCATCAGTGAGTTCGGTGGCGGAGCGCTCTACGGATACCATGGGGAGGCCACCACGCGCTGGACCGAAGAGTACCAAGCCATGCTGTACCGCTATCAACTCGATATGCTGCGCGAGGTCGAGTTCCTGCGCGGCATGAGTCCCTGGATCCTGGCCGATTTCCGCTCGCCCCGACGGCACCTCCCCGTTATCCAGGATTTCTGGAATCGCAAAGGACTGATCTCTGACCAGGGCTTTAGAAAGCAGGCTTTTTACGTGCTGCAAGCCTTCTACGAATCGATCCCCTGATATCACGAGGGATGGGGCAGTACTACCCAAAACAACCATCAATATGACCGACCAAACGACGCTGTATCGCTGGGATGATATGCCCAAAGAGACCCTCACGCCGCTGCTGGACCGCCGTCTCATCACGGGCGAGCGGATGATGCTGGCGCACGTCTATCTCAAGGAAGGCTGCATTGTGCCGCTCCACGAGCACGAAAACGAGCAACTGACCTACGTGCTCGAAGGCGCGCTGAAATTCTGGATCGGCTCGGAAGACGGGGATGAGGTCGTCGTCCGGGCGGGTGAGGTGCTGCATATTCCCTCCAACGTGCCGCACAAAGCACTGGCCCTCGAAGACACATTGGATGTGGACATCTTCAGCCCTCCGCGTCAGGATTGGCTGGATAAGACCGATACCTACCTGCGCAACGTGGAAGGATGAGTCTGGGAGTCTATGAGCCTGAGAGCCTATGAGGCTAAGATACTTAGACTCCTAGATTCCTAGTCTTCTAGACTCCTGAGAAAAATGGTCAAACGAATTGCTGGCGTGATCGGCGTTCTTCTCGTAGTGGTGCTCGTGTTATTTCTGCTCGGGCCGAAGGCAGAAGTGGATGGAACCGTGCACATGGTAGACCTGCCAGAGGATCTGGATGCCTATCTCGCGGAGTCTGAAGCACAATTTGCGGATCTGCATCCAGATGTTGAGAAAACCATCGTCTGGGCGGATTCGTCGAAAGGGAAGACGCCGCTATCTGTGATTTACCTGCACGGGTTCTCGGCCACGCGGCAGGAGGTGCGGCCTTTTGCCGACACGTTGGCGGCGCGGCTCGGAGCCAACTTGTTCTACACTCGTCTCACCGGACACGGACGCACCGACGATGCAATGGGCGAAGCGACGGTCAACGACTGGCTTAATGACACAGTGGAAGCCTTGCGTCTCGGGCAGAGGCTGGGCAAGCGGGTCATCGTCGTCGGTACCTCTACCGGCGCAACACTGGGTATCTGGCTGGCGGCACAGCAGAAGATGGGGCAGGATCTGATGGCGCTCGTATTCATCTCGCCCAACTTTGCGCTGAAAGATCCGAATGCTCGCCTGTTGCTCTGGCCCTGGGGCAAGCACCTCGCCACCTGGATCATTGGCCCTTATCGCACCTGGACGCCTCATAACGAAGAGCAGAGAAAATATTGGACAACCCGCTACCCGAGCCATACGCTGGTTACGATGATGAGTCTGGTCGATTACGTCAATCATACGGACCTCGGTGCGATTCAGACGCCGACGCTGGTGATCTATTCACCCAACGATCAGGTGATTGATGCGGAGCAGGTTGCAGCGCGGTTCGTAGACCTTGGCTCGGGCTACAAACGGCTCGTCGCCATTGAGGAAGCGGGTAATCCGTCGAACCATGTGCTGGCAGGCGACATTCTATCTCCAAACGAGACCCTGCCGCTGGTCGATACCACGCTCACTTTTCTCGCACCCTTGCTCACCGATATCCCATGAGAACCTGGTTGTTCATCCTAGTGCTTTTGCTGTTCGTCAGCTGTGAGCAAGCAGAGGAGCCCCCGGCCCCATCGCCTGAAGCTATCGTGGTGGAGTCGAGCGTGCCGCTGTGGGCGAAGCATGCCATCTGGTACCAGATCTTCGTTGAGCGTTTTCGCAATGGCGATCCTGCCAACGATCCCACGCTGCACGACATCGAAGGATCGTGGCCCCACGCACAGCCAGCGGGCTGGGAGCCGACGCCGTGGACGCACGACTGGTACGCGCAAGAAGACTGGGCCAAGGCTACAGGCGAAGATTTCTACTACACCGTGCAGGTTCGTCGCTACGGTGGCGATTTGCAGGGGGTGCTGGACCGGCTCGATTATCTGGAAGAACTGGGTGTGACGGCGCTCTACCTCAACCCGATCAATGACGCGCCCTCGCTGCACAAATACGACGCCCGCACCTACCGGCACATCGACCGCAACTTCGGCCCCGATCCGCGTGGCGACGAGGCGCTGATGGCTGCCGAAACCCCGACCGATCCTGCTACCTGGCAATGGACCGCTGCCGACAGTCTCTTCCTCCACCTCATCGACGAGGTGCATCGCCGTGGGATGCGGATCATCATCGACTATTCCTGGAACCATACCGGCATTACCTTCTGGGCCTGGCAGGATGTGCTGGAGAAACAGCAGGACTCGCCCTACGCCGACTGGTACGAAATCGAGCAGTTTGACGATCCGAATACGCCGGAAAACGAGTTTGCCTACAGCGGCTGGGCTGGCGTGCGCGAGTTGCCCGAGTTGAAAAAAGTGGGACGGCCTGAGGGCGAACACCACGGCGCTATCGAAGGCAACCTGCATCCTGACATAAAGCAGCACGTCTTCA
>DATGCC010000499.1:0-2684 GCA_035312345.1 Rhodothermales bacterium | reverse complement strand
AACAGCCAAAAAAGGCCTATTTGTCATCTCGACCGAGCCCTTCGACTGTGCTCAGGACAGGCTCCACGATGGAGAGATCTCCCCGAGCAAAGTGCTACCCATCGGGAGATCCCTCGGCATTCGGGATAACAGCTTTCCTTTTGGGATTTATGTCCGACCCTCATTTAGTTTTCGTCAGTTGATGCAGTCGGTAGCATGCTTTGAAAACGCTTGTCGGCCCGTAGCTCAGCGAGCCCGGGAAAGCGATTGATCTCTACAAGGGAATAGCCTTTGTTGATGGCCCTATCTATCCATTGCAAGGCCAAATCGCGTTTATTCAACTGCTCATAAACAACTCCGATTTGAAACAAGATCTCCCCATTGAGTGGATGAAGCATCTCTACATCGTGCAGCAAGGCCAGCGCCTTACTGCTATCGCCCAGCATGGCGTGATACCCTGCTAGATTAGGGTAGATGGCTTGGTCACGTGGATTTCGTTTGCGTTGCTCTTCAGCCAGTGAAGCGGCACGCTCATACGCATCGAAGATCTTATCATGTCCCGCATTGATCCAGTAATACGCTTCAGCCAGAGCACCCCATACCTTATAATCAGTATCCTGTAATTCGAGCGCCTTTCGATAGGTTTCTGCTGCCTGTCGGTAGCTTGCATCGTAGAAGTACAGGTTGGCTAGGTTGTAATAGCCAGCATAGTCCGGCTCCACCTCGAGCGCGATTTCTAGTCTTTCATAGGCTTCTTGATTACGATTCAGGTAAAAGTACACGGCTGCAAGATTACGATGGCCGCGGGCATTCAATGGAGTCAGATCTATGACCTGCTGGAAGGGTTCTATGGCATCTTCATAATGCTGCTGCTTTGCATAAAAGACACCTAGGGCATTGTATCCGGCCCAATAATCCGGTTTCAGTTCAATCGCCCGCCGGTAGGCCTCTTCGGCATCATCTATTCTATTTAGGGCTTCGAAGGCTTTCGCCAGGCCAAGGTAGGCGTCAGCGCTGGTCGGCTCTTTAGCCAGGGCCAGTTCGAAAGCCCCCTTTGCAAACCCAGGTAGCCCTCTCCCGATATTGATGAAGCCCAGGGTTAGATATACGGTAGGCGAGATCAAGTCTTCCAACTCAAGGGCGCGCTCGCAATAGCGTTCCGCCTGATCGGCCCACTGTATGTCTTTCGTGGCCTCGAATTTGCGCAAGTAAGCTTCGCCCAGCCCGGCATAAGCCAGAGCATAAGAGGAGTCTCTCCGGATAGCTTGCTCAAAGAGGTGGATGGCTGTGTCGATATTTTTCGCCTCCTGGTATCCCTGTAAGTTCCCAAGTCCGCGCGTGTAGAAATCTACGGCTTCTGGTGTAGCCGTTCCTCCTGTGGTCAGCAGGCTACGGGTAGATGGCGGAAGGTCAATTTCCAGCATGTTTGCCAGTTCGGAAACGAGGTTGTCGCTCAGCGTAGCGAGTTTCGCTACCGGACGGATGACCTCTGCGTCCTTTATTGGCCGTTGTGTCAGCGCATCCACCAGGGTCAGTGCTATTCGAACGGTATCTTCGCTCCGCTCTGTCTCGACGATCAATGCCAGGTTGACGCCGAACGTCTCCCAGGCTTCGGTTGAATTTGTGATCGCTCGCTTTCTGATCTCTTCCGTGGACTCAATCCAGAACTGATCTGACTGCTCGACCTGCTTCAGTTTCCTGGCGAGCGTTTCAACGAGGCCATTCGTGAAGTCCTGATCGACAGAATCTGCATCTGCCTGCATCAGAGGCAGTACGGCCAGGTGCACTTGCCTGGGCAATCCGCTGAGGCGTAGCGCCTTCACGATCTCCTGCCGTATCGGTGCAATGGCCAGGAGCACCAGTAGTGTCGCCAGCACGCTCATACCGACAATGAGCACTGGGCGTACTGAACTTGGGCGTGGCACATCTTTTTCCTGCGCCCACACCTCCAGGTCCGCGAGCAGGTCGGCCATGCTCGGATAGCGCAGGTCTTTGCTCTTCTCCATGCATAGTCCAACGACGTGCTCCAGGTCTGGCGGCACGTTGGGGTTGAGTGCAGTGAGGGGCGTTGCGTCTTCATTCAGTACGGAATAGACAATAGCTTCTGGATAGTCCCCTTTGAAGGGGCGTTCGCCAGTGAGCAACTCATAGAGCACTACCCCCAGTGCCCAGACATCTGTTTGCTGACCGACACCCTCACCACGGGCCTGCTCTGGGCTCATGTAGGCGACGGTCCCCATCCGCGTGCCCGTCGTAGTCAACTGAAGATCCGCCATCTTTGCGAGGCCGAAGTCCACAATTTTCACCAATCCGTCCTCGGTCACCAGAACATTGGCGGGCTTGATGTCTCGATGGATGATGCCAGCCTGGTGGGCCTTTTCCATCCCACGGGCCATTTGGAGGGCATAGTTTGTGACTTCTGCCACCGGCAGGGGGCCCCGCTCGATCTTCTTCTTGAGCGTCTCGCCTCCGTAGTACGCCATGGCGATGTAGAGCCGCCCGTCCTCCGTCTCGCCAATCTCGTGGATCGTGCCGATGTTGGGGTGGTCGAGGGCCGACGCCGCCTTGGCCTCATGGATGAAGCGCTCCTTCGCGTTGGGATTTGCACTCAGGTGAGGAGGCAGGAACTTGAGGGCGACGGTGCGACCAAGTTTTGTATCCTCAGCCTTGTAGACGACACCCATGCCGCCACCGCCCAGTCTCTC
>DATGCC010000498.1:0-3603 GCA_035312345.1 Rhodothermales bacterium | reverse complement strand
CGCGGATCAGGGCCTTGTGACGGGCCAGCAAGATGGTGTGCGCCCCCTGCAAACGGGCGTGCTCGTCGGTGAGGGTCGCCAGCCTGTCTTCGAGATCGGAGCGGCGGTCCGGGTGCCAGCCTGCATGATCGACCCGTACGATGCCCGCCTGCTCGGGCGCGTCGGGAGAGGCCAGCAGGGTCCGGTAACGCCGCCGCTGCCCAAACAGCAAGACGGTCAACATCAGAATGAGGCCCGTGAAGAGGCCCAGTAAACCGAGGGTTAGCGGTGAAGTCGTTAGCTCGCTCAACAGCATGGCACAGCAAAAACCAGGTGGGAAACAGAAGGGCATGCGCCCGAAATGTAGCGGAGGCAGGTACCCGTACTTCTTCTTTATCGGAATGAATCGCTCGATGTTAAGGGATTCGTGCCCTCGCAATCCATCTATTCGATGAAAAACAAGTGCGCAGGTTCTATCTTGGGACACTGGTTGTTCAAAGTTCGAGGTTTTAGGTTCAAGGTATTTGCTTCTCAACCGTGAACCCGAACCTTGAATACCAAACCTTGAACCACAAACCCATCCTCGCCATGACCCAGCGCCTTTGCTCGTTCTTGCTTCTACTCGGTTTTGCCAGTGCCGCCCTGATACAGGCCCAACCCGCACCGCTGACCGTGCAAAAAATCATGCAAGACCCGGACACCTGGATCGGCTCGTGGCCCTCACAGCCATTCTGGTCGGAGGATGGTGAGACGGTGTATTTCTTCTGGAACCCGCAAGGACAGTTTCCGAGCGACTCCCTCTACAAAGTGCCTCGGGAAGGCGGCGAACCGATAAAAGTAACGCCCGAAGACCGGCGTGCGCCGCGCCCACGGTTCAACGGCTGGCACCACGGCGAGCAGGTCTACACCGCGGATTTCACGCGCAAGGTGTATGCAGAGGATGGCGACATCTTTCTCTACAACCGGCAGACCAAGGGCCTGTCCCGGCTCACGCGCACCCAGGACCGCGAGAACAACCCGCGCTTCACGCTAGATGGCAGCGGCATCATCTTCGAGCGGGGCGATAACCTGTACCACCTTGATCTCACGGCGGGAGGCGTCACACAAATTACCGACCTGCGCTCCGGCAACGAACGTGGAGAAGACCAGTCGACAGACGAGCAGGACACGTTTCTGAAAGAGCAGCAGACCATTCTCTTCGACTACATCCGCGAGCAACAAGAAGAGGACAAGTTAGGCGAGGAAGCGCGCGAGCGCGACGCGGCGGCTGAAAACCCGCCGCCGACGTTCTACGCAGGCAGCAAAAACATCCAGCAACTCCAGATCGACCCGACAGAGCAGTTCGTCACGTTTACACTGTCGGAGCGCAACGGTGACTCGAAAGGCACCAAGGCGATCAGCTACGTGACGGAGAGCGGCTATGCGGAAGAGTTGACTGCCCGTCCGAAGGTCGGCGTGCCGGGTGGGGCGACGGAACTTTACATCCAGGATCTGGAGCGCGACACGACATTTCAGGTGAATCTGCATCAGGTAGAAGGCGCTTACGATGTGCCAGAGTACCAGCGTGAGCAAGGCATTGAGGTGGATTCGAGCAAGACGAAGCGGACGCTCTATTCCTTTGGACCGTTCTGGAGTGGCGACGGGCGCTATGCCATCGTCGAAATCCGCACCCGCGACAACAAGGACCGCTGGATCACCCGCCTTGACCCGATGACCGGCGACCTCACCGTCCTCGACCGGCAGCACGACGAGGCGTGGATCGCCGGGCCGGGCATCTCGTGGTTCGGCGGTGGCAGCGACGTGGGCTGGCTCCCGGACAACCGCCATTTTTTCTTCCAGAGCGAAAAGACCGGCTACAGCCACCTCTACACCGTGGATGTGGAAAATGGCACCCTCAACCAGCTCACCAGTGGCGACTTCGAGGTGTTCGACCCGGCGCTGTCGCAGGATGGGCAGATGTGGACCTTCACCAGCAGCGAAGTCTCTCCACACGTCCGGCATTTCTACCGGATGCCTGTCGATGGCGGCACACGCACGCAACTTACGTCGATGACCGGCAACAATGATGTCTCTCTCAGCCCGGATGGCGAGGTGATGGCGATGCAGTACTCGTTCACGAACCAGCCACCGGAAATCTACCTGCAAGCGCCCCAGGGCGAGGCCGAACGCATCACGCACTCGACGATGGACGAGTGGGAAGCGTATCGGTGGCGCGCACCGGAGATCGTGCGTTTCGAGGCGTCGGACGGCGCGATGGTGCCGGCGCAGATCTTCGAGCCGGAGAACCCGAATGGCGCGGCGGTGCTGTTTGTCCACGGCGCAGGGTATCTGCAGAATGTGCATCAGTGGTGGAGCGGCTATTTTCGCGAGTACATGTTCCACAACCTGCTCACCGACCTCGGCTACGTTGTTGTCAACGCCGACTACCGCGCCTCGGCGGGCTACGGGCGCGACTGGCGGACGGCCATCTACCGCCACATGGGCGGGCGCGACTTGCAGGACTACGTGGATGCTTCGGAGTACGTCGCCGACACCTATGACATCGACCCCGAGCGCATCGCCATCTACGGCGGCTCGTACGGCGGCTTCATCACGCTGATGGCGCTGTTTACGGAGCCGGAGCACTTCGGCGCAGGCGCGGCCCTGCGTAGCGTGACGGACTGGGCGCACTACAACCACACCTACACCGCCAACATCCTCAACACCCCCGTCACCGACTCGCTGGCCTATGCACGGTCGTCGCCCATCAACTTCGCCGAGGGGCTGGAAGACCCGCTGCTGATGCCGCACGGATTGGTCGATACCAACGTGCAGTTCCAGGACATCATCCGCCTCACGCAACGCCTCATCGAACTGGGCAAGGAGGACTGGGAACTGGCCGTCTACCCCGTGGAAGGCCACGGCTTCACCGAACCTGCCAGTTGGACCGACGAATACCGCCGCATCCTCGACCTCATCGAAACCCACGTTGGCCCCAATCGCCTGATGGAGGCCGAGCCGATGATGGAGAGTGAAGGCGAGCGGTGAGATTCTACATGCACTAAACTTGTAGGATCGAACGCCCTATCCAGGACGACTAGCATCTCTATACGGTGGCAAGTATGCTACTGTGAATCTTGCAAATGGGTAGACCAGCCTGGCTCGCTCATCATCTCCTGGGCCTGCCTTCGGATCCATTCGGTTATTTTCGGACTCGGGAGGAGCCCTGTACCCGTAGCCACATAGGGTAATCCATCTAGCACCTCCTTATAGGGGCCAAAGCCAAACAGACGAAAGGGGATCACCAAGACCCGACCCTTGTTCTGCGATCTGTCTTCTATGAAGGCGCGTATGCGCTGTTCGGCGAGCGTCCGTTTCTCGGGCCAGTCTTCTCGCAAGGTGTGCGCCTCCACAGCACTGAACAGCCCCGTTGCCCGCACGCTATCGGCAAGCCCGTCGAGCTTACGAAGCCAGGCTTCATTTTCCGCATCATCTGCCGGGCCATGGGCAAGGATCAGCACAGATTCATTCCCGGAGTGATCGCTCATTTCCAGGGCCCGGTCAGCTAGGATAGAGCCCATCTCAGGAGCATCCAGCAGCCCTTCTTGCGATAGCTTGATAGCTGCCTTGACGGGTAGCGGCGTT
>DATGCC010000497.1:0-3347 GCA_035312345.1 Rhodothermales bacterium | reverse complement strand
CGGCGGGGCGATCCACGGGGCGGTAGCCGAGGGTGTGGGCGCTACCGGCAAGCGCCCGGCGGGCGACGCGGTCGGCCACATCGATATGGGCGAGGGCACTGTCCATCCGGGCCTGGGCCTCGCGGGCTTCCTTGTTTTTGGCGATGGCCGTACCGGCGCGGAAGATGGAGCCGATAGGGTCATCGGGATGCACCCGTGCATCGAACAGCCCATCCGTAAAGACGACCGGGCGCGGAGGGATGTTGGCGATAACCGCTACCGTGGCCCCGTCGAAGGTATACTCTTGCAAGTGGTTTGTGCCGCCGCAACCGGCCAGAAGCAGCAACGCGAAAATCGAGGGAATGTACAGTGTTGTTATACGCATGGGTACTGAAGGTCGGATACTGAAAAGGGCACCCCGGATATCGATCCGCAGGTGCCCTTATAGCCGCTAGGGTCTGGCTGATGGTAACGTATTATTCCTTGATGTCTTTGCGAAGCGCTTTGGTCATCCGCTCGGAGGCGTACGCGTTGAACTCCTGAAGCATCGCCTCCAGATCCGCCTCCGTGATCTCTCGGATCAGGTCGGGCCGGAGCTTGAGGCGGACATTGCTGATGCGGCTGAGGTCCTCGGCCCAGAGTACGGTGCCGCTAGCTCGGTCGCGCACGGTGGCGCGGGCGTCGATGTAGAAGGCGGCACTGCCTCCGTATGGCGGCACCGTCAGTCCATAATCATAGACACGAAAGTCCAGCAGATAATCCGCGGTCTTAGGGTCGTTGGAGAGGCGGGCACCGAGGTTGGGCGCGGCGGTGGCAATCATGTCGCCTGCAATCCGGTCCGGAATATCGACGCGCTTCGTGGCGGCCCGCAATACCTTTTGCAGATGCTGCAACTCTGCCCGATCCTCGCGGGCAAAACCGCTCATCGTCAACCGCCCCGCCGTAGCCAGCAGGGGGTGGCGCACGTTGGCCTCTGGCGGAAAAGCGGCTGTAGCCGCTATCGTGCGGCCTTCAAAGGCTTTTTTCTCTAACTTGGATGAGGCACACCCGGTCAGCAAAAGGGTGAGGAGAAGGAAGGGAACGAAACCCTGCGTGACATGCTTTACGCTCATGACAGACACCCTGGTCTACTAGGAAAAGGACAGCGATCTATAGCCTCCTGCGAGCGCAGGTCGGGCGCGTCTTTAGGCGGAGACGACGGCGGGTCTTGATAAATTTTGCGCCCCGCCGATTCGTATCCTATCTTCCTACTCGTTTTTTCGACAAGAATCGTTCCATAGCCCCATACGTACACCATGCCTTACGTCGTTGCCGAACCCTGCATCAACTGCAAACACACCGATTGTGTCGAGGTCTGCCCCGTCGACTGTTTCTACGAAGGCCCCAACTTCCTCGTCATCCATCCCGACGAATGCATCGACTGCAATGCCTGCGTGCCGGTCTGCCCCGTCGAAGCCATCTATCCGGACGACGAGTTGCCGGAGAAATGGGAGCACTACACCAAGTGGAATGAATACCTCGCTGAGAAGTGGAGCGACCTGGGCTATAACATCACCGAGAAAAAAGACCCGCTCCCCGACGCGGAAGAATGGAAAGAACGCGAGAAGTCAGAAGAGGACATCCTGACGTGGGACGTCTGATTTTCGATTTTGGAAGTGCGAATTTCGATTGGTTCTTCCGCGACCACATTATTGAAACAGAAAAGCCGCGCCGGTTGATGCCAGCGCGGCTTTTCTTGTTTAGCAAATCGCTCGCCGATCAGACGAATCGAAAATCCCAAATCGGCAATCGACTCAGGTCCCAGCCGAATAATCCGTGGCGTAGGCGACCTGCTCGTCGGTCAGTTTGTCGAGCGACAGGCCCATCGTTTCGAGCTTGAGTTGGGCGATTTCCTGGTCGAGTTCTTCGGGGAGGTCGTAGACCTTCGGCTCCAGCTTGTCGCCGGCTTCGTGCTGCTGGATGAGTGCGAGGTGGGCCTGGAACTGGTTGGCGAAACTCATGTCCATCACTTCGCTCGGGTGCCCTTCGGCAGCGGCGAGGTTGACGAGGCGACCGTCGGCGAGGACGTAGATCTTCTTGCCGTTGTCGAGCGTGTACTCGCGGTTGTCGTCGCGGATCATGCGGGCGTCGCTGGAGAGTTCAGCCAGCTCTTTCAGGTTGAGCTCGACGTCGTAGTGGCCTGTGTTGCAGACGATAGCGCCTTCCTTCATCGTGACGAAGTGGTCGCCACGGATCACGTCTTTCATGCCTGTTGCCGTCACGAAGATATCGCCGATCCTGGCGGCTTCTTCCATCGGCATCACGCGCATGCCTTCGAGGGTGGCTTTGAGCGCTGCCGTCGGCTTGACCTCGGTGACGATGACATTGGCACCCATGCCTTTGGCCCGCATCGCTACGCCACGACCACAGTGGCCGTAGCCCGCCACAACGAAGTTTTTGCCCGCGAGCAGCACCGACGAAGCACGGAGGATGCCGTCCAGCGTGGACTGCCCGGTGCCGTAGACGTTGTCGAAGTCCCACTTCGTCTCGGCGTCGTTGACGGCATAGACGGGGTAGAGCAGCTTGCCATCGTCGGCCATGGCGCGGAGGCGGTGGACGCCCGTGGTCGTTTCCTCAGAGCCGCCGATGATGTCGTCGGCTTTCTCGGGAAAGGCGCTGTGGACACGGAAGATCAGGTCGGCTCCGTCGTCGAGCGTCGTGTCCGGCGTCTTGTCGATGGTGCGGTCGATGCACCAGTAGAAGGCTTCGGTATCCTGCCCGTACCAGGCGTAGATCTCAATGCCTGCTTTGGCGAGGGCTGCCGCCACTTCGTCGTTGGTCGAGAGCGGGTTGCAGCCACTCCATGAGACTTCCGCGCCGCAGGCCGCCAGCGTCTCAATGAGTACGGCGGTTTCTTTGGTAACGTGCAGGCACCCCGTGATTTTATAGCCTTTGAATGGCTGCGTCTTGGCATATTCCTCGCGCAGGCTCATCAGCACCGGCATCCGGCTCTCGGCCCATTCGATGCGCATGCGTCCGGCATCGGCCAGACCCAGATCCTTCACTTTGTACGCGCCTTCCTTGTGATCCATGTTTTTCGACTCTTGTCAGATGGGATTTGGTATTTAGCCATAAATTACAGAGAATGGAAAACAGTGTTCTGGGTTGCAGAAAATTTCACCGATGGATGCAAAGCTGAAAAAGACCAAGATGTCTTTCGAGGCCTTCGAGCGACTGCCTTGCAAGCTGGGTTGGAAATACGAATACATCGACGGATGTGCTGTGATCTCGCCCGGTCCCTTGAGCGTAGCGACGCAGGTGGTCGTTGAGGTTCGCCCCGTTCGTTCAGCACTCCCCCTCCGAGAAGTCCGTACGAGCGATGAGGAAGA
>DATGCC010000496.1:0-5488 GCA_035312345.1 Rhodothermales bacterium | reverse complement strand
AACGTGCTCATGGGAGCAGGCTTCGGTGGACTCCACATCATTTTCGGGCTTATCATCGCGCACCATCACGGGGGATAAAATCATGGCCAATAAACAGACGGCATCGAGTACACGCCAGCGGTTGCTGACGCAATCACCTGCGTTCCCCGTCGAACTGGACCGGCTGATTCACGAGCGCATCCGGCTCGGCATCGTGAGCGCGCTGACCACAGGCGACATGCTGAGTTTCAACGACTTGAAAAGCCTGCTCGACACCAGCGATGGCAACCTGAGCGTCCATGCCCGTAAGCTCGAAGACGCGGGCTACATCGAATGCCACAAGTCCTTCGACGGACGCACGCCGAAGACTGAATACCGCCTCACCGACGCCGGGCGGCAGGCCCTCGCCACCTACCTCGAACAGATGGAGCAGATCATCCACCTGGCCCGTTCGGAGTGAGTCTAGGAGCCTATGAATCTAAGAGTCTATGCGACGTGCAGATGCATTGGAAGCAGATCCTAGACTCATAGGCTCTCAGTCTCTTAGACTCATCCCCCCGTAACGCCGCTCTTTTTTTGTACGTTCACTTTGCAATACAAAGTTCTTTAGAAGCATAACAACTTAAAGACATGGACAGTCAAACCCGCCTCGGTCTTGAACTCTTTGCTGCCGCCCTTGTGCTGGGGGTACTGGGCGACGCGATGCTCCGCGCTACACCGTGGGGCCTCAACGCCTGCCTGTGGATCGGCTGCCTCGCGGTAACCGGCTATGGCCTCACCGTGCGCTGGCGGACAGCGCTCGTGCCTATCGAGCGCTGGATGATCGTGCCTGTCTGCGCCTTCGCCTTGCTGTATCTGGGGCGCGATGCCGGGCTGCTGAAACTCGCCAACACGCTGGCGGTGATGGCAGCCTGTGGGCTGGGCATGCAGCGAGCGCAGTGGGCACTGAACCACCGTCAAGACCCCGCCCTCACCGATCCACCCGGCCTGCTCCTGACAGGCACAAAAGCGCTGTTCCGCCTGCCCCGCTTCCTTCGCCGCGACATTGACTGGCAGACACTGCGCACAGATAAACGAGGAGAGCAGGCCCGCGCCGTCGTGCGCGGTGTGTTGCTGGCCGTGCCCGTGCTGGGTGTTTTTGGCACCTTGCTCGTCTCGGCGGATGCGGTTTTCGAGTCCATGGTGATCGGGGTGTTTGATGTAGACCTCGCGCAGGTGCCAGGCCATGTGTTGCTGACCTTCGTGTTGACCTGGGGCGTCGGAGGCTTTCTGTACGGCATACTCACCCGAATGCATGGTGCTGCAGAAAATCAGGAAGAGGGTACTGAGAAGAAGCAATGGATATCACTCGGCATCGTGGAAGTGACGCTGGTGCTGGGGCTGGTAAGCCTGCTCTTCGCGGCGTTCGTGCTGGTACAGATCCCCTATTTCTTCGGCGGGCATAGCACCGTGCTGGATACAGCGGGCCTGACGATGGCACAGTACGCCCGGCGCGGCTTCTTCGAATTGGTGACAGTGGCCACCTTGGCCCTGCCCCTGCTGCTCACCCTACGGCGCGTGCTGGTGGTAAAGGCCGTGCGCGACCTGCGGCTTTTTCACGCGCTGGCGAGCGTCCATGTGGGCTTGCTGTTTCTGTTGCTCGGCTCGGCGGCGCAGCGGATGTGGCTCTATCAAGAAACCTATGGCCTGACGGCGTTGCGGCTCTATGTGAGTGCCTTTCTCCTGTGGTTGGCATTGGTGCTGGGCTGGCTGCTGGTAACAGTGCTGCGCGACCGCGCCGAGCGCTTCGTACCCGGCGCGGTGGCAGCAGGCTTTCTGATTGTCGTCGGGCTGCACCTCCTCAACCCAGACGCGCTGATCGTGCACACGAACCTGGCCCGCGCTACCGAGGAAATGCCGTTCGACACGTACTATGTGAGCCTGCTCAGCGCGGACGCAGTCCCCGCCCTCCTCGATGGCCTCGACACCCTGCCGCTGGCACAACAGCAAGAATTGGCGTCTCATCTCGTCTCGCGTTGGGGCCCGGAAAGGCCCCTCGACTGGCGCACCTGGAGCCGTTCGCGGGCCGTGGCGCAGCAGGCTGTGGCCACCGACCTGCCGAGACTCTGGGGGTTGGCTGCCCCCCTACTTCCACCGTCTATCTCACTGCCACCTACCACTGTTTCTACCCGATGAACTACCTGATCCTCTACCTCATCCTCAAACTATCATGCACGCTATCGGAATACTCCTCATGGCGCTCAGCTTCCTGGGCGTCCCGCTGGATCTCACGGCCTGGCTCTATGCCCACCGCACCGGACGCTCCACACTCGCCCACCCCCTCTTGCTAAGTCGTAGAGCCTGACCTTTCTTTCCTTATTGGCGGCGACAACAGCCTGCTCCACCGCAAAACGCTATCGAAGGGGTGGGGGAATCTAACCCTTTATGGGAAACACCTTCGTTCGTTGCCTACAAAGTGTTCATCAGGACGAACTCGCGGCGCGTTTCCAGAGGAGGATGACAAGCCAGAGGATGAACACCCGTACCACCAGCGGCAGGTCGTCCGACAGATCGGTATCCATGGTGCGTGTGAAGGCACTCCGCGGCGTAATGGTGCCGATTAACGTATCGCCCTGCCAGAGGTCGAAGGCCCGGCCAAATGGTGACTTTGCTTTGAGGTGGTAGGCATGCTCATCGTAGGTAATGTCGAAGGAACGCGTGAAGACACTGGGTTTCTCGGCACGTATCAGCACATACCCGTCTACGGCCAGCACAAACGCGCCTGCCATACTCTCCCGATACACTTCGCAGTCGATCTCCTTAATCGTTACCACGGCGCGCTCGCGGATCCAGGCCAGATCCACCTCAGCAACGGGTGTCTCGTCTTCGTAGACCGTGAAGTCCCAGGAAAAGGCGCTATGGGGTTTGGCGTAGAGCATAGATGAAAGTGTTTTTCTTTTCGGCGAGATAATCCATCTCCTCCCCGGTCATCACCCGTCGTGCTGATCAAGAAGCCCGCGAGGCGCGTTTCCAGGCGAGGGTAATGAGCCAGAGGACGAAGACGCGCACCACCAGCGGCAGGGCGCTGGAAAGGTGCGCTTCGACCTTACGCGTCAGGGTACCATCTAGCTGAAAGGTGCCGATCACTGAACCGCCTTTCTTCGCAAGCAGATACACCTGCTCGTCTCCCGCCTTTGCGCACAATCGATAGACCGTTTCTTCGTAAACCAGGGTAAAAGAACTTGGATCGAGCCCGGCTTCTTCGGCACGCACCAGCACCTGCCCGTCTCTGGCTAACTCGAATGTGCCCGCCACGCGGGACGCCTGGTACCTATCCTCTCCGACGGTCAGCACGGCCCGCTCCCGTAGCCAGGCACTATCGATTTCGGCGACCGGCACGTCGTCCTGGTAAACGGTAAAGTCCCACGATAGCTTATGGCGGGATGTGGCGTAGAGCATAGGCTGTCAACATGGTTTTGTTAACCGCAAAGTACGCAGGGGGAATGCAAAGTACACAAAGCAAAGCACCCTCCGCGACTTCAGCGTCCTCTGAGGTTCGATATACTTATCTTGCAACAGTAACCAGATCGTTTACTCTCCGGGCGTCATCTTTTATTTGATGGCGGGAATGCCGACCTTCGAGCACGCTGTATCTGTCACTGGTCCTTTCTCCATCCAATGAAGCTCACCTTCTGGGGAGCCGCCCGCACAGTCACCGGCTCCAAGCACCTGCTCGAACTCGAAAACGGCAAACGCCTGCTGCTCGACTGCGGTCTCTTCCAGGGCCGCCGTGCCGAATCCCGCGAGCGCAACGCCGACTTCGGCTTTGACGCCGCCGCCATTGATGTGGTGCTACTCTCGCACGCGCACATCGACCACGCCGGATTGTTACCAAAGCTATGGAAGGAAGGCTTCCGGGGACGCATCTACGCCACGCACGCCACCTATGACCTGTGCAGCCTGATGCTGCGCGACAGCGCCTACATCCAGGAAAAGGATGTGGAATACGTCAACCGCCGCCACAAACGGCGCGGCGAGCCGCCTATTGAGCCCCTCTACGCAATGGAGCATGCCGAAGGCGTGATGGAGCATTTCGTCGGCGTCTCTTACAATGCGCGGTTTGAGCCGGTTGAAGGGGTGGAGGTCGTCTACCGCGATGCCGGGCACATCCTCGGCTCGGCGACGATGGTGCTGACCATCACCGAGAACGGCAAGACAACGAAACTTGGCTTTTCGGGCGACATCGGCAATCCAGGCCGTCCCATCCTTCGAGACCCGCACAAGATGGACGACTGCGACTACCTGATCTGCGAATCGACCTACGGTGGCGAAGAGCACGACCCACCCTCCAAGTCGAAAGAAAATCTCGAAAAAGTAGTCAACCGGACGAGCCAGCGCGGCGGCAAAGTGATTATTCCCGCGTTTGCGGTCGGACGCACGCAGGAGATCGTCTACGCGCTCGACCAGCTCTGGAACGAGGACCGTCTGCCCCCCATCCCCGTCTACGTCGATAGCCCGCTGGCCGTCAATGCCACAGGCGTGTACCTGGCGCACCCTGAATGCTTCGACCGGGACTTGCTACAGTACATGGAAACCGACGACGATCCGCTGGGCTTCGAGCGTCTCACCTACGTTCGCAAGGCCAGCAAGTCGAAATCGCTCAACGACAGCCACCTGCCCATGGTGATCATCTCGGCCTCGGGCATGGCGGAGGCGGGACGCATCCTGCATCACCTCAAGAACAACATTGAGGACAACCGCAACACCGTCATGATCGTCGGTTACTGTGCGGACCACACCCTCGGCAAGAAGATCGTAGACCGCCTGCCCGAAGTCCGCATCTTTGGCGACACGTACAAGCTCCGCGCCGAGGTGGTGGTGATGAACAGCTACTCGGCCCACGCCGACGAGCCGGGCCTGCTCGACTTCGTTGGTAAGCTCGACCGCAACCGCCTGCGCCGCCTCTTCCTCGTCCACGGAGCCCCTGACCGGCAGGACGCCTTCAAGGCCGCGCTCGAAGCCGAGGGCTACACCAACATTGCCATCCCTGACCACGGCGAGTCGGTGGTGTTGTGAACAAATGCCGCCATAACGTCAGGAATTACGCGGTTGGTTAAGATTTCCTCGGGTGCTCCGAAAGAGCGATGGGGCGAAATGGGCTGGCCTGCTTGACGACCAACGAAGGCAGGACGGCGCTTGGGCCGTCTGTTCCCCGCCTGCGTCCCAACTGCTCGGGGGCCGGCTTGGGCGGGCTCGTTCGTCCATTGTCATCTCGAATGAGCATCAACGTCTTTTGATCACCATCGGGATTTGAAAGATCTTTCCTTTTTAACGGCGCAAGAAACTGTTTGGTACATGCTATGCTTTGCAACCCACTCCGCCTCGCAAGGCTCGGCCCCCCTCCGAGGAGGGGACTTCGTCAAGCATGTATTTGGAAATCCCTTCCTCGGAGAATGGACCGTTGTGACACAACGGGACGGAGCGGGTTTCTGAGCGGCTACCAAACAGCTTCTAATACCGATTTAGAGAA
>DATGCC010000495.1:0-2687 GCA_035312345.1 Rhodothermales bacterium | reverse complement strand
GAACAGTCGGATGCCCGTGCCCGCCTTTTTAGGATGGCAGAAGAGGATGTGCCGGTCGAAGAGCGGGTCTTTGGCGAGGGCGATTTCCTTCGGCCCAGCTTTGTCGAGTTCTATCGCTGCCAGCATGTGCTCATTGAGGGCGTGACGGTTGAGCGCTCGCCGATGTGGCTGATCCACCCAACCCTCTGCACCAACGTTACCGTGCGCGGCATCACAGCACGTTCGCATGGGCCCAACAACGACGGCTGCAATCCCGAGTCTTGCACGGATGTCCTGATTCAAGGCTGCTTTTTCGATACGGGTGACGACTGCATTGCGCTCAAGTCTGGTCGCAATACAGATGGTCGCCGCCTCGCCACGCCCATCGAGAACGTGGTGGTGCGGGATTGCACGATGCGTGACGGGCACGGCGGTGTGGTTATCGGGAGCGAGATGTCTGGCGGGGCACGCAACGTTTTTGCCGAGCAGTGCCAGATGGACAGCCCCAACCTCGACCGCGTGCTCCGCATCAAGACCAACTCGGTGCGGGGCGGTTTTGTTGAGGGCGTGTATATGCGCGATGTAACAGCGGGGCAGGTGGCCGATGCCGTCATCCGCATCAACTTTCTCTATGAGGAGGGCGATGCAGGTGACTTCGATCCCGTTGTGCGGGACATCGATGTGCGCCGCGTGACGAGCGAGCAAAGCACCTATGCGCTCTACCTCATCGGCTATCCGGAAGCGCCCGTCCGCGATGTGCGACTCGTCGATTGTCGGTTCGCTGGCGTGGAGGAAGACAATGTCATCGAACACGTCGAGGATCTGGGACTGGAGAATGTTATCATCAACGGGGAGCGCGTCAGCTAACGCGCCCCACATCAGTAAGCTTATGTACACACGTTTTTTTCTCTTGCTCATGGCCGTGCTCGTCTTGTGTGTAGCACCGGTACAGGCGCAGCAAACCGTCTACGTCGCGCCGGATGGCAGTCCGATTGGGTCGGGTAGCCTTACCTCTCCGGTGGGCTCTATCGCGACGGCACTCACCCGCGTGGCTCCCGGTGACACCATCTACGTGCGCGGCGGCACCTATGCATCCCCCGACTTGATTCGCATCGACGATAGTGGGGAGGAGGGCAACCGGCTCCATATCTGGGCCTATCCGGGCGAGACCCCGGTCTTTGATTTTACCGGGGCACCCCGTGGCTTCGACATCCGGGGTGATTATCTCCATCTCAAAGGATTCGTCGCAGAGAACGCCAACGACAACGGCGTTTACGTGAAGCAGGCGTCCTACAACATCATTGAGCAGGTGGTGGCTCGCTACAACGGTGACTCCGGCGTGCAGGTGGAGGATGAGTCGGCTCACAACCTGCTGCTCAACGTGGATTCGTATGGCAACTACGATGCGGGCAATCACGGAGAAAACGCCGACGGCTTCGCTATCAAGTTTGGTGTGGGGCCGGGCAATGTGCTACGCGGATGCCGTGCCTGGGGCAACTCTGACGATGGCTACGATTTCTGGTCGCGGGATGACCCTGGGCAGCAAGGCATCACCGTTGAGAATAGTTGGGCTTTTAACAACGGTATCAACGTGTGGAGCGACACGGATTTTCAGGGCGATTCCAACGGGTTCAAGCTGGGGCATGGGCCGGGTGCCCATGTGCTGACGCGCAACCTGGCCTGGGGACATCTCGCCAACGGGTTCGATGTGAATGGCAACCTCAGCGGCGTCACGCTCTACAACAACACAGCTTATCTCAATGGCAACACCAACTTCTACTTCGACGATGACCAGAATGTAGAGCAAGGCACTTCGGTGTTGCGTAACAACCTCTCGTTTGGCGATTACCGGATTGATCAGAGCATTGCCGATGATGCGTTTAATACCTGGAATTCTGGTATGCCCAACGCCCGGTCGTCTGATTTTCTAAGCACGGATGACACCGGAGCCGATGGCCCGCGCCAGCCCGATGGCAGCCTACCCGATATCGACTTTCTGCACCTGGCACCGGGTAGCGATCTCATCGACGCCGGGACCGATGTGGGGCTTCCATATGCCGGTGGGGCACCGGATCTGGGTGCGTTCGAGGTGGGCCTGGATATGGGAACAGCAGTAGCAGAACAGGGTGAGGTGCCGTCTACCATTCAGCTTTTCCCGAACTATCCCAACCCGTTCAACCCATCGACCCAACTCACGTTTGAGGTGAGGGAGATGGAGCACCTGCGTCTTTCGATTTACAATGCCCTCGGGCAACACGTAGCCACGCTGATCGACGAAGTGCGGCCTGCGGGGCGCCACACGATTGCGTGGAACACGGCGAACAGCGACTTGCCCAATGGGGTGTATATTGCCCGTCTCGAAGCGGCTCGTTCCAGTGTCACACAAAGCATGATCTTGCTGAAATAATGAATCTATTTTCTCTCGAAGGAAAGTGTGCTCTTGTAACCGGTGCCAGCCGGGGCCTCGGGCGCGGTATGGCGGTAGCGCTGGCCGAAGCCGGAGCCGATGTGGTCTGTGCCAGCACCACGCCTGGTGGCACGGACGAGACAGCAGCGGCGATCCGTGCGCTGGGCCGTCAGTGTTGGCAGGTCGCCGCCGACCTCTCGGACCGCGATGCCCTTCGCCGCATGGCCCGCGATGCCGAAGACACTGCCGGGCACATCGACATTCTTGTCAACAACGCCGGGACGATTCGCCGCCACCCGGC
>DATGCC010000494.1:0-4005 GCA_035312345.1 Rhodothermales bacterium | reverse complement strand
CCATCCGTCACACCGCCTACTTCGACACGATCCGCGTGGAGTTGGGTGAGGTGGCAGCCGACACCATCCGCGAGTTTGCTGAGGCACGCACCATCAACCTGCGCTACTTCGAGGATGGCTCCGTCGGCATCGCGCTAGATGAAACGGTGGGCAAGTTCGACCTTGTCAACCTCTTCGCTATCTTCGAGCAGCATGCCAAAGATATTGATGTAGCCGATATTGCCAGCCGCGTGGATGCGGGCTATGAAGGCCCGCTGGCCCGCACCTCGGCTTACATGGAGCACCCGGTCTTTAACCGCTACCACTCCGAGACCGAGTTGATGCGCTACCTGCACCGGCTCTCAGCCCGCGACCTCTCGCTGACGACGAGCATGATCCCACTCGGCTCCTGCACAATGAAGCTCAATGCCGCCGCCGAGCTATTGCCGATCACATGGGCACGTTTCAACAAGCTGCACCCGTTGGCGCCTGCCGACCAGGCTGCCGGGTACCGCGTCATCTTCAAACAGCTCGAAGCATGGCTGGCCGAGATCACCGGCTTTGCGGCTACATCGCTCCAGCCCAACTCGGGTGCGTCGGGCGAGTATACGGGGTTGCTCGTGATCCGTGCCTACCACGAAAGCCGGGGCGAGACGCACCGCAACGTATGCCTCATCCCGGACTCGGCCCACGGCACCAACCCGGCGAGTGCGGTGATGGCGGGGATGCAGGTCGTTGTCATCAAGACGAATGAGGACGCCGAAGTCGACCTGGACGATCTGCGTGCCAAAGCGGAGAAGCACAGCGACCACCTCGCCGCGCTGATGATCACCTATCCGTCGACGTTCGGCGTCTTCGAGCGCGGCATCCGGGGTATCTGCGACATCATCCACGAGCACGGCGGGCAGGTGTACCTGGACGGCGCGAACATGAATGCGCAGGTCGGTTTGTGTCGTCCCGGCGACTACGGAGCCGACGTGTGTCACCTGAACCTGCACAAGACCTTTGCTATCCCTCACGGCGGTGGCGGGCCGGGCATGGGGCCTATCTGCGTCGCCGAGCAACTGGTGCCGTTCTTGCCGGGCCACCCGGTCGTCAAGACGGGCGGCAGTGAGGCTATCGGGCCGGTGTCGGCAGCGCCGTGGGGCAGCGCATCGATCCTGCTGATCTCGTGGGCCTACATCGCCATGCTGGGGCCGGACGGGCTAACGCGCTCGTCGCAGGCCGCCATTCTGAATGCCAACTACGTGGCACGGCGGCTGTCCGAGCACTATGATATCGTGTATCGCGGCAAAAACGGGCGTGTGGCGCACGAATTCATTCTCGACCTGCGGCCCTTTAAGCAGGGTGTGGGCATCAGTGAAGTGGATGTGGCGAAGCGGCTGATGGACTACGGTTACCACGCGCCGACGATGTCATGGCCGGTGGTGGGTACAATGATGATTGAGCCAACGGAGAGTGAGTCGAAGGAGGAACTCGACCGCTTTTGCGAGGCGATGACCTCGATTCGCAGTGAGATTCAGGAAGTAGACCTCGGCCTTGCCGACGCGCAGCAGAACGTGCTGAAAAACGCACCGCACACCGCCAATCTCGTCATCAGCGAGGATTGGGACCTGCCCTACACCCGCGAGCAGGCCGCTTTCCCCGCGCCGTGGACCCGCGAGCACAAGTTCTGGCCGGGCGTCCGCCGCGTGGATGATGCCTACGGCGACCGCAACCTCGTCTGCACCTGCCCGCCGATAGATGCTTATGCTGAGGAACCAGATGAGCCGAGCATGAGCACGTAGCTCACAGTGCCCAAAAAACACAGGGCGTGCGAAGGGTAAAAACTGCCTCCCTGCCCCTCGGGCTTCGGGGGTGATCATCTGGCTTCTCGCTCTCTCAATATGTCCGTAGCCCCAACTTGACGCTGGACAGACCGCGTTTGAGCAATCCACGAACGGGCATATCGCCCCTTAAGTGCCATTAATTCCTTATGGCTGCCCGACTCTACGATGCGCCCTTGGTCGACCACGTAGATACAGTCCGCACGCATCGCTGTCGTAAACCGGTGCGTTATAATAATTGCTGTGCGTCCTCGCACCAAGGCTTCGAAACGGTCTAGCCATTCCGCCTCGGCCCATGAATCCATAAAGCTCGTAGGCTCGTCGAGTACGACGACGGGGGCCTGCCGATAAAAAGCGCGGGCGAGGGCTATGCGTTGCCGCTCACCACCGCTCAGTTCTGTGCCCTCGGCAAACGTCTTACCCAGCAGCGTATCGTACCCCTGTGGCAGCGTGCCAATAAACTCGTGAGCCCCTGCAGAGCGGGCAGCCGTCTCAACCCGGTCCCGCGCAGGAGGTGCAGACAAGTCCCCGATCGCTATGTTATCAGCGACCGTGGCGTGATACGGCATCGGGGTCTGAAACATGATGGTGACGAGCCGCCGCAGCGCAGCGAGGTCCACATCGCGCAGGTCCACACCATCGATCTCAATGGACCCTGCTTCCGGATCATAGAACCGGCACAAAAGCTTGACCAGCGTACTTTTCCCCGCCCCGTTACTGCCTACGATGGCAACCGTTGCACCGGCATTAATAGACAGGTTAAAATTGCGCAACGCGGCTCGTTCTGTACCTGGATAGCGAAACGTCACGTTCGTGAATCGAATTCCTTCGCGAAGTTGTACCGGTGCCGCCTGAGGAGCAGAGGGATTCGTGATTTGCGGTTCGAGTTCGAGAAACTCGAACAAGCTGCGAATGAAAAGCATCTTCGCAAAGATCTGACCTGTATCGTCTAGCGCCGCCCGCATAAGGCGGTGGCCCTGACCGAAGGCTTGGTAGAAAAGGGCGAGATCCCCCAGCGTAGCGTACCCTTTCGTGGCGCGCCACACCATCCAGCCAAGAACAGCCCCAAAGATGAGCAAGCCTATCGCGCTCGACAGAATACGTGCCAGAATCTCATTCTTGATGAGGCCCATTTCTCCATCACGGAGCCGCTTCCTAATCTGCAAGAATGCCTCGTGGAAGGAATGTCCCCATCCGAAGATACGCTGTTCTGGTGCTGCGTCGCCGGCGGTTATGATCCAGTCGTAATAGTCTGCCCACCGGCGCTCCGAGGTCGTCTCTCGCCACCACTGCTGCATCCGCCACTGATGACGAACCAGGGTCAACTGTAGGGAACGCCCCTGAATTTTCGGTGCCACACGAGGCGGCGAAGCGGTGTAGGGATGGACCTCGATAGCGCGGGGCGAACCGCTTCCTTCCACACAAATGACGACACGTCTAATCCGCGAAGCTCGCAGAAATCGGCAGCCCCCCGCATGAGCGGGAGCCACCGTCCCGTTCGGGCGAGTTCACAAAAGTAGCCGTCGCCGTGCGAGAGGGTGATATCTCCGCTGTGCCCGCTTAGAAGCATGCGAACGCCTGCTTCTCGGGCAGTGCGGAAGAGCGCCCGCTCCAGTACCCAGGAAGGCCAACTGATGGGCTCATCCTGATACCACAACATCTCGTCGAGATCCTCCAGGAGATTGTCGCCCCCGGGACGAACGACATGAGACACAACCCCGCCCTGCTCCACCATGGCCGCCACGTACCGGCCTTCATCACAGGACGGCAGTTCCTCGAAGCGTGCTGTAAAGGTGTGGAGTGTATCCTGGCCATCCGCTGCCAGAAGATCTCGGGCGAGAGCCACAATCGAAGAGGAGTCCAGACCACCGCTAAGATGCGCGCCCGGCGTGAACGCGGTACGCAAACGCACACGCACGGCTTCCTGCAGGAGGTCGTAGAACTGCTCGGCGTAGGCTGCATCGGACGAGAGCCGAATCTCACGCGTGGGATCCGGCTCCCAGTAGGTCTGAATGCGCACGCTTGTCCGGCCGATGACCATAGCGCTTCCTGCGGGGAGCCGACGTATGTCCTGGAAGAAGGTATCGGCCTTGTTGCTATGACGCTGGGCCAGGTAATCAGCAACGCGGTCCTCGTTGAGACGGCGCGGCACCTCAGGCCACGTTAGTAGCGCCTTGATTTCTGAACCGAAGCAAAAAAG
>DATGCC010000493.1:0-3301 GCA_035312345.1 Rhodothermales bacterium | reverse complement strand
ATTGGCTAGCCCGACCCGGCCTTCCCATGCCTTGAGGTCGGGTTGGAAGGTCAGCGTTTGTCCGTTGAGACGCACTTCTTCGACATCACGGAAGGATTCCGCTTCCACGCGAACCAGTGTCTCCGCATTAAAGAAAACGGTGGAGAAATCCGGCTCCAGAATGGTAAGGGCCGGTGGCGTCGGTTCGATGAAAGGACGCTCACAGGCGCTCCACAGCAGCCCACCTATCAATAAGAGGAGGAGTGCACAGGAGCGGAGAAATATTGAAAATGCAGCCTTGCGCAAGCGTACAATCCCAGGATGGTTAAAACAGCGAAAGGGTAACTCTTGTACCCTTTGAATCAAAGTGGGTTCATCGAAGTGTTGCATACACAAGGTCTTCACCGCGTCTCTTCATACGAGACCGCTTCGAGGACAAGGCCATGGGCGGGAGCCGCTGGCCCTGCTTCGCGGCGGTCCTGCGAAGCCAGCACACGCACCAGATCCTCTAGAGGCCGCTTCTGGTGCCCGATCTCCACGAGCGTCCCGACGATGGCACGGACCATGCCGTGCAGGAAACGGTCCCCTGCGATCTCGAAGCGCCAGTCGCCGGGGCGGTCTTCGGCGACCCATTGGATTTGATGCAGCGTGCACACCCGGTTCTTTGTCTCAGAGCGTGTGCGGCAGAATGCTCCAAAATGGTGCGTACCGAGCAAGGCTGCGGCAGCTTCGTTCATCACGTCAAAGTCAGGGACCGGGCGCACAAACCAGCGCAGGTGCTGGTCGAGGGCCCGGGGTTTGGTGCTCACGTAGTAGTGATAGCGCCGGAGCCGCGCATCGTAGCGGGCGTGGAAATCGTCGGCTACTTTTTCAACGAATAGGATGGCAATGCCGTGGGGAAGCAAGCCGTTCAGCGAACGTTGCAGCCGGAACGCATCGACTTTTTTTTCGGTCTGGAAGTGGGCAACCTGGCCTCGTGCGTGGACCCCTGCGTCGGTGCGCCCGGAGCCAACCACATCCGGCCGCGTTTTCAGGACCACGGTCAGCGCCTGTTCGATGGCTTCCTGCACGGTCGGCTGGTCCGGCTGAATCTGCCATCCACTGAAGGCGGCTCCGTCGTATTCAATGAGCAGGCGGTAGGTAGGCATGGAAATGGTAGAAGGTCGAAGGTACAGGCTTTTACTTCATTTTTCTAAAATCCATATTCATCATTCGGTATTCTCTTTATCATTCCTCCTCCCTATTCTACTCCCTCCTGTAGCCGTGGCTCTTCCAACGCGCATTTTCCTGACGGGTTTTATGGGTAGTGGCAAAAGCACCATCGGCCCGATCCTCGCCAATGTGCTGGGCTATGCTTTTGTTGATCTCGACCAGGCCATCGCAGAGCAGGCGAGGCGGCCTGTGCAGCGTATCTTTGCCGAAGAAGGCGAAGCCGCTTTTCGGCAGCTGGAGCGAGAGGCTTTGCGGGAAACCGGGCAGCGCGAACCCATCGTGGTGGCCGTCGGGGGCGGGGCGCTAACCTTTGAGGAAAACCTGCAATGGGCACTGGCAAACGGCATCATCGTTTACCTGTATGTGTCCCTCGACGATCTCGTCGGGCGGCTCCTCCACGGACGCACCGTACGTCCGCTCCTGCTCGACGAGCGCGGTGAGGTGATGCCGGAAGAAGATCTGCGCGAGAAGGTAGCAGGTATGATGGCCCGGCGCGAGCCGTTTTATCGCCAGGCCCATCTCACCGTAGAGACGGGCAATCTGCGCGTGGGCCATGCCGTAGATGCAGTCGCCCGTGCCGTGCGGCGCTATGGGGGATGACACGGAAAAAGCGCGCACCCCGATCATCGTTTACTTCCTGGGTTCCAGGCGAAAGGAGCGGCGGTGGTACGGCGTCGGGCCGTGTGCGGCGAGGGCTTCGTAATGATCGCGGGTCGGGTAGCCTACGTTGCTGGCCCAGCCGTAGGCAGGAAATTCCTCGTGCAGCATGTGCATGAGGCGGTCGCGTGTCACCTTCGCCACGATGGATGCTGCTGCTATCGTATGACTGCGTGCGTCGCCTTTGATGACAGTTTCAAAAGGCCATTCAGGGTCAGGGAAGCAGCGGTTGCCGTCGATGAGGAGGAAGTCTGCGGCAGGCGAGAGGTCGGCAGCGGCGCGGCGCATGGCTTCCATAGCAGCCCACAAAATGTTGATCGAGTCGATCATTTCGGGCGAGCAGATGCCCACCCCAACGGCCAACGCTTCCGCCTGAAGCTGCTCAAACAACGCCTCTCGCTGGTCCGGTTTCAGCTTCTTGCTGTCGTCTACGCCGGGCAGGGTCAGGCCTTGAGGCAGGATGACGGCCCCGGCCACCACGGGCCCTGCGAGGCAACCTCGCCCCGCTTCGTCTACGCCTGCCACATGACGGTAGCCTTGCTGCCAGCGTATCTGTTCGAGTTCGAGCGTGGGCATTTAGAAAAGGGAAAAGGAATGGAAAGACAAACGAGGGTTCTGGAGGTGTGCCATCAAGGGGGAGCGTCTTGCTGTGCTTTCGGAAACCATCTCTCTTTGCGGTCGTTTCAAACATATTGATACGCGCTTTTCTCTCGGTCGGTGGTTGGCCGGGTGTCCCCCGTGAGCCTGTCGCGATACGGACCTGTTTCCCGACGAAGATAAGGATTCTCGCCTCCGCTTCTCATCTCCGCTTTACAGTTACGCTATACAGGTAACCTGTGCCACAATAAGCCGTAGGCGCAGGCTGCGTTCGGTGAGGCAAAAGAGGCATGTAGTTATGTGGGCTTTCGCATTCTACGATAGTGGGTTGATCCTGACTAGATAGAGACCAAGACGGTGCGTTGGCGGATGGTTGCATCTGCTCGCATGATGGTTGTGAAGCACCGTGTTATGGACGAAAGCATGCTCAAAAAACAAGCGTCGGGCCGAGGTGGCCCACTACCTGCTCTTTGGGGCGGGTCTATTCAAGTAAGCTCAACTCGTTTTTATGGCAGAGAAACAATTCCGCGGATTTCTGGAAATCATCGGGGACAAGAACTTCGGCTTCATTCGGGAAATGCGTTCCGAGGTGCCGAAAGGGGATAACGATCCTTTCTGTTCGCCGAATGTGATCCGCAAGTACAAACTGCGCGATGGCGTGCTGCTCGAAGGCACGCTGCGCCCTGGTCGCAAAGGCGACATGCAGGTACATCGGCTCCACACCATCATGGGTGTCAAGCCAGAGGAGTGGGCCAAATCGCGCGACTTCGACAAGGGGCAGATTGTCTATCCCGACGAGAAGTTCAACCTCATCAAGGGGCCGCGCGACATGACCATGCGCGTGGTGGACCTCGCG
>DATGCC010000492.1:0-7001 GCA_035312345.1 Rhodothermales bacterium | reverse complement strand
CACCGCAACTGTGGCAAGGTGCAGGATCCGTACTGCCTCCGTTGCGTGCCGCAGGTCCACGGAGCCAGCCGCGACGCGCTCGGCCATGCCCGCGCTGTCGTCGAGACCGAGATCAACAGCGTCACGGACAACCCGCTCGTTTTCGAGAATGGTGACATCGTCAGCGGTGGCAACTTCCACGGGCAGCCGCTTGCCCTCGTGCTCGACTACGCTGCCATCGCCCTTGCCGAACTCGCCAGCATTTCCGAGCGCCGCACATATTTGCTCCTGAGCGGGCACGATGGCCTGCCGACGCTGCTGATGAAAGAGACGGGGATCAACTCTGGCTTCATGATCCCGCAATACACCTCCGCCGCGCTCGTCTCCGAAAACAAGGTGCTGTGCCATCCAGCAGCGGTCGATTCTATCCCGACGAGCCTGGGACAGGAGGACCACGTCAGCATGGGCAGCATCGGAGCCGTCAAGCTGTTGCAGGTGTTGCACAACGTGGAGCATGTGCTGGCTATCGAACTGTTCACCGACGCGCAGGCGCTGGATTATCGGCTGCCATTGCGCCCCGGTCGCGGCGTCGAGATTGCGCACCAATACGTCCGCGATATCATTCCGCACTATGAGCGCGACGCGCTCTTCCACGAAGAGATCACGCGCTGCCTCGGCATCATTCGTAGCGAAGCCTTCGAACAGCACATCGCCGCCGAACTAGATGTGTCAGGATAAGCGCCACTTCCTTTCCAATCGAAAATCGCACCTCCAAAATCGAAATTTGAACCATGCCTGTACTGCACAATATCGGAATGCTGGCAACCTGCGCAGCACCCGGCGGGCAGGCGGTGATCCACGAAATAACCGATGCGGCGCTGGCATGGGAAGACGAGACCATTCGATGGGTTGGCCCTGTTGCGGAGATACCAGATGATTTTGCGGAGATGGACCGCGTCGATGCAGGCGGGGCGCTGGTCGTGCCGGGGCTAATTGATTGCCATACGCACCTCGCCTTCGGGGGCTGGCGGGCCGATGAGTTTGAGCAGCGACTTCGAGGCGCAAGCTACCTCGACATCGCCCGGCGCGGCGGCGGCATTGCCTCCACGATGAAGCACACCCGGGCGATGAGCAAGGACGACCTGCTGACGCGGGCGAACGGTTTCTTGCGCGAAATGGCGCGACTGGGCGTGACAACGGTGGAAGCCAAAAGCGGCTACGGCCTCAGTCTGGAAGATGAACTGAAAACCCTGCGTGTTTACCAGCGCCTGCGCGAGAAGCAGCCGCTTGGCCTCGTAGCGACGTTTCTTGGTGCCCATGTCGTGCCGCCCGAATATAAAGGCGACCACGAAGGCTACATCCGTTTGCTGTGCGACGACCTCATTCCACAGATTGCGCAAGAAAACCTCGCGTCATTCTGTGACGTGTTTGTCGAAGACACGGCCTTTTCCGTTGAAGAAGCACGGCGGATATTCGAGGTGGCGAAGCGCTACGGTTTGCGACCCAAGCTTCACGCCGATCAGTTGTCTGATGGCGGCGGGGCGCGGCTGGCGGCAGAAGTCGAAGCTGCCTCGGCGGATCATCTGGAGTACAGTTCGGATGACGGCATCGCGGCGATGGCAGAGGCAGGTGTCGTGGCCGTCAGCCTGCCGCTGGCAACGCTTTATCTCAACCAGAAGCCGATGGAAGCGCGTCGGTTCATCGAAGCCGGGGTGCCGGTGGCCGTGGCGACGGACTTCAATCCTGGCAGCGCGCCCAGCTATCACCTGCCCCTGGCGATGATGCTGGCCTGCACCATGCAGCGTATGACGCCCGCCGAAGTGCTCAAAGGAGCCACGCTCTACGCCGCTCGTGCGCTCGGGCTGGACGACCGCGTCGGCTCGCTCGAACCGGGCATGCAGGCCGATTTTGTGTTGCTGGATGCGCCGAGCATCAACCATTGGCTGTATCATTTTCGCCCGAATGCGGCAGTAGCGACGTACGTTCAGGGAAAGCAGATCTTGCACGAAGGTTAGCACAACTATGTCTCTATTTGCACCACGCACCATCACGCTGCCCGAGACTGCTCCTGATGATCCTCGGGTTGGACATTGGCTCGGGCACAAAGCGCAGGATGTTGACGAAGCGCAGGTCGTATTGCTGGGTTTTGGTTCCGATGAAGGGGTGCGGCGCAACGGTGGACGGCCCGGCGCAGCGCAGGCTCCCGACGCCATCCGGCAGGTACTTTACAAACTCACACCGGATGCCCGTGCCTTCGCTACTTTTGTAGAGGTGCTCGACCACACTGTCGATCTGGGCAATCTGATCCTCACCGAGTCCATGGAAGAAAATCAGGAGCGGCTGGGTGCAGCGCTGGCTCCATACCTGCGGCGCGGTGCTCTGCCGATTATTCTGGGCGGTGGGCACGAGACGAGCTTCGGGCACTTCCTTGGCTACGTGCAGGCCGAGCAACCTGTTCGCATTTTGAACTGGGATGCCCACGCCGATGTGCGCCCCTTGAAAGACGAACGTGGGCACTCTGGCTCACCGTTTCGGCAGGCCTTGACGCACGCTTCGGGCCTGTGTGAGGGCTATACCGTTGCTGGTCTTGCACCGCATAGCACGGCCCGCACCCACCTTGATTTTCTGCGCGAGCACGAAGCGCGCTTTTTTTGGAACGCTGATCTCACACCCACGCTTATCAAACGCTTGTACACGGAATCAGCCGGATCGTTGATGGTGACGTTCGACATGGATGCCGTGGAACAGGCGGCGGCTCCCGGCGTGAGTGCGCCCGCTGCACAGGGGATGCCGACGGCGTTGTGGCTGAAGGCGGCTTACGAAGCCGGGCACTGCCGTCACACCACCTCAATTGATTTAGTCGAAGTTAACCCGGTCTACGACATCGACCACCGCACGGCGCGGTTGGCAGCATTGACGGTGTGGCAGGTGCTGCGGGGGCTGGCAGAGCGAGCATCCGGCTACTCGCTGAGCTGATAGCTGATGAGTTGCCAGTGTTCTTCCCTCCCCGCAGACACAAAAGCCGTTTCTTCACTATTGTACCTGACGTATACATTTTCTGCCTCTACAAAACCAACGCCGGGTGCTAGATAGGTATTCAGCACCAAGGGCGCATCTGTTATAGGCAAGGCTGGACTGCCCTGGATGGCGATGGCATAAACGCTACGTTCGTATTGATAGGAGGCGATAGAGCCCGCTTCGGTGATACGAATGGTGTCCTTCGAGCGTACAGTAACGCGAATGTCATCCGGTTGTCCAGGCGAGAGGGAAATGGGATACTGTTCGCCAACATTTGCGGGTTGTTTATAGCGGAGAATGGGTTCAGCCGCTGGGCTATTCAGGGGTTTATGCCAGATGCCGTCTGCACGCTGGGCATACAAACCCTGGAAACCGAAGAAATTATCAATGACGAACCAGCGTTCGCCAGCAAGAGTTGTATCTCGCTCTATGCGAATCGTGTCGCGGCGGACGAAAAAAGTAGTGTCGCTGGTGCCCGGTGCAATCTGGGTTTCGGTTCGCTCAAGCACCCACTGATTACCGACAGCCAACGGCAGGACGGAAGGTGTAGGTTCATCAACAGTGGGTTCGTTGCTGTCGCAGCCTACAAACAGGAGCACAGCGGCCAGGCAACCACAAAGAAGCAGAGGACGAGTCATGGTATGAGATAGGTTGGATGAGAAAAAAGGCAGCATGCTGCCTAGAACCGTATCTGTATACCATGTACTGAGAGCAATGAGAAGGAGGTGTTTTCTCTGGTTCTACACAATCACCATCTACAACGCGTAACGCAAGAGTAGGCAGAAATCTATCCCTATGGCCGTAAAGATCTTTACTACTGGTGGCACCATCGACAAGGTGTACTTCGACGCCAAAAGCGAATTTGAAGTCGGCGAGCCGCAGATCGTCGAGATTCTAAAAGAGGCTGGTGTTACCATCGAGCATGACGTGGAAACGCTTTTTCGCAAAGACAGCCTTGACCTGACCGATGCCGACCGCGCCCTCATCGCCGAGCGAGTGCGAGCCACACCCTCGCAGCACATCCTCATCACGCACGGCACTGACACGATGGTGCAGACCGCACAGGCGTTGCAGGGCAACGTTGACAAAACCGTCGTCCTCGTCGGCTCGCTCACGCCAGCCCGCTTCAAAATCAGCGATGCCGGGTTCAATATTGGCTTTGCGCTGGCAGCGGTACAGGCTATGCCACCGGGCGTCTACGTGGCCATGAACGGGCACATCTTCGACCCGCAGCAGGTCCGCAAAAACCGGGCGGCCAACCAGTTTGAGAGTGTATAAAGCTAATCGTTAGGCTGTGATGCTCGGTACAATTTCGGCGACGAAGGTGTCATAGGAACGCGGCGAACGGCCCAGCACATCGGTGAGTTCGGCAAGTTCTTCGTCGGTGGCCTGCATGCTGTGCTGCTGGAAGTATTCATACATGATGACCATGTCCTCCACGAGCCAGTTCGGCATCATATTGCTGGCCTGCTCGGCCCAGGCCTCCAGATTGTCGCCGCCGTAGCGGATCTCTCGGCCGAGGTGACGGCTGTAGATTGCGGCGCAGTCGGGACCCGTCAAGACATCCGGTCCATGCAGTCCATAGGTTTTGCCCTCGTGACCAGATTGTGTTAGCGCCCGCGCCACGACTTCGGCAATGTCGCGCACATCCACGCGGTTGAGACCTGCAGAGCCAATAGGCTGTGGATAGATGCCGTATTGCAGGATGGCATTCGTGATCCAGAGATCGTTCTGAAAAAAGTTGTTGGGCCGTACAATGGTGAAACCGATGCCCGAATCACGCACGGCATCTTCAACAGGAATCTTACTCCTGAAATGCGGAATACGCTCGGAGCCGTCTGGCATCGCTACAGACATGTAGACGATTTTTTCGATCCCAGCTTCTTGTGCGGCTTCGACACCGGCCAGCCCCTGTTCGGTTTCATTTGGAGAGACGGGGGCGATGAGGAAGAGGCTATCGACGCCGTCGAAGGCAGCGGGCAGCGTATCCGGCGCTTCGAGGTCGCCGACAATGCCTTCCGCACCTTCGGGTAGTGCGTCTATTTTGTCTTCGGAGCGGGTCATTACGCGCACGTCTATGCCGCGTTCGAGCAGGGCATGAACCGTTCGGCTACCCACGGTGCCGGTGCCGCCAATAATTAAGGTTTTCATCGGTGTCTCTCAGAATGGGATGATAGGCCATTGCTTTAGATCAAAGCATCTCTTGCGTGATCTGTTTCCTGGGTACAAAAACAAAGGGCATTGGCTCACATGTTGAACCAATGCCCTCTGGCGAATCAAGGAAGCAAGGTCGTACTAGGCTTCTGCCATCTCGACTTCCGTCTCGCGGACGGGATTGGGGTTGTCGAGGGCTTCAAAGTCTACCCGGTTGCCGACGCGCGTTTCGGTGATGCTGACGATGGCCACATCAAACTCACGGTCACGCGGGCCGCGTTTGCGATAGTAGCAGGGGCCGCTAAAAGTAAACGTGTCTTCCTCCTGCAATTTTTCCAGGGCTTCTTCATCGTGCGGGAAGAAGACGCCCATGCGGGCCTTGCCGAAGGCTGTTCTCCGTTTGAAGGCATAGCCTCGTCCTTCGATGTCGCCCAGCGTGACGTCTTCCATTGCATACATGCTCATAATCGCGAATCCCCTACTCTGTTAAACAATTCGTTTCGGTGTGCCGGTACCGACCTCGCAGGCGCTGCATACCCCTCGCACACTATGTTTGTATGGGTGAGGAGCATAAATGGTTCAAAAAAACTCAGATTTCTTGCATTCGCCCAAATTTCTGCTGGATTTCTTTCTTGCATCACAGATTATATCTTGGGGTCCGCCTTCCACCTATCTCCCGGATCTATGACCCGCTTCCATTTTGCTGTGCCTTGCTTCATGGTGTTACTTCTTGTACTGATTGGCTCTGGTCTGTGTTCACTCGTTCAGGCGCAGGACCGGCCCGACCAGACGCCGCTCGTCTCGCCGCGTTTTGCTTTTTCGCCAGAAGGTAGTTACGACACCGCCATTCCCTCGCCTGCCGATTTCTTGGGTTATGAACCCGGCACGCAGTTCACCATCTACGCCGATGTCATTGCGTACATCAAGGCGCTGGCAGAGGCATCGGACCGGGTGACGCTGCATGAGTACGGGCACACGCACGAAGGCCGTAAGCTCCATTATCTGGTCATCACGACGCCGGAAAACCACGGGCGGATTGAGGACATCCGGCAGAATAACCTGCGCTTTGCCCACGATCAGGATGTAGATGTAGATGGTCTTATTGCACAACAGCCGGTGATTACGTGGCTCAGCTACAACGTCCACGGCAACGAGCCATCGAGCACGGAGGCGGCGATGCAGGTGGCCTATCGTCTCGCTGCCGGGCAAGACGACGCCGTCACGGATTTGCTAGACGATACGGTCGTCATCATAGACCCAGCCATCAACCCGGACGGGCGCGACCGCTACGTCTACTGGTACCGCTCCATGCAGGGTACGCCGCTTCGCATCGACCCGATGGACCTGGAGCACGACGAGCCGTGGCCCGGCGGACGCACCAACCACTACTGGTTCGACCTGAACCGCGACTGGGTGTGGCTCGTCCATCCAGAAAGCCAGGGGCGCATCGCCGCGTACCAGCAGTGGCTGCCGCAGGTGCACGTTGATTATCACGAGCAAGGCTTCAACTCGAACTACTTTACGATGCCTGGCACCACGCCGCGCAACTTGCTGTTGCCGGACGACTACGAGCAGTGGTCGGACACCTTTGGCCAAGGTAACATCGCTGCCTTCGACCAGCATCAGATTTCGTATGCAACACGCGAAGCGTTCGATTTCTACTATCCCGGCTATGGCTCCTCGTATCCCAGCACCATGGGCGCGATTGGTATGCTGACGGAGCAGGGCGGGCACAGCCGGGGCGGGCGTGCTGTGGAAACGGAAGACGGCTATGTGTTGACGCTACGGCAGCGCATCTTCGACCATTACATCACCTCGCTGGCTGCCATCAAAACCGCTGTGGACAACCA
>DATGCC010000491.1:0-5158 GCA_035312345.1 Rhodothermales bacterium | reverse complement strand
AGTACACCACAAAGTTGGATATACAGGTACATTGCAAACGGGTTAAAGGATACATTCAAAGTTGCTGGTAAAGGAGGTGGAATGACCTACCATTCAGAATTTCCTACAGTCCGCATTGATTATATACTTGCTAGCCATCATTGGGAGATTATTGCAGCGTATACCTCCGCCAGAAGTTTTTCAGATCACCGTCCTGTTATAACACAGTTATTTCTTGTTGATAAATGAACGAAGAAGGGGTAATGAAATACATGAGACGTTGATGTTTTATCTCTTTATCCTGTTTTAGCCATACCGCGGCTTTCGTCTGTGAAGTTGAATCTGCATGCACGCAAATAGATCAGATACATATCCCCCAGAGTTTGACATCTTGACTGTTTGTGCTAAAGCAGACACGGATGCGGCAATTACACATCTAGAGGAGCTAATTAGCGAAGATAACTTCTCCTGGTCTCTTTTGACTCAGTTATCGGTTTATCATGCCGTGTACCCGATGCTTTATCAGAAGCTAATCACAGCTAAAGCGGCCCATGTTCCAGAGGATGTACTACATCAATTTCACCGCGTTTACCGGAATACAGCAGCACATAACCTTCTTCTTGTCCAGGAACTGAAGAGAGTAAATCAGATTCTGGCAGCACATGAAATTCCACTCATTGCATTCAAGGGGCCTGTTTTAGCCCAAGTGGCATATAAAAATTTAGGGCTCCGACCTTGTACGGATATAGACATCCTAATACCAGAGGACAGATTCTCAGAAGTGGAAACTGTGCTAATAGATGATGGCTATAGAGTGTCTAGTGGAATTCAGAGTATGAGCAAATCTCGTAAGGCTTTGCATTTATACTTATCACAACAAGCTGCATTTATGCGAGGTCGAAATTATAGCCTGGATGTTCATGTAAGGCTAATGCCCCCAGGATACAAATACAACCCTAGCTTTGAGGATTTGCTAGAACGCTCGCAACAAGTTGCCGTAGCTGGTTCGATGATACAAAGTTTTGCTCCAGAAGACCTGCTGCAAATCCTCTGTTATCATGGTGCTAAAAATCGGTGGGAGCGCTTAAAGCATATCTGTGATATAGCAGAACTGGTCCGGGCAAATCAGGACATGGATTGGGACGCAGTAATAAGGCGCACAGAGGCTACAAGAGGATTACGCATATTGGGTTTGGGATTGTACCTGGCGCACAAACTCTTAGATTTAAAGTTGCCAGACGAGGTATTAAAAAGGGTGCTATCGGATAAACAGGTCATAAGTCTGGGGGCATGGGTTATTGCAAGACTACCAGCGCAAATGGAACTTGGGATAGCGGGGTATAAGGAAAGGGTTCGCCTGCACCTCAGGTTACAAGACAACGTAATTGATAAAGCTCGCTATGGCCTCTACTCACTTCTGCGCCAGATCGACGATTGAGGTCTTGAGTTATGAGGGAAATGTGAGCCTAAGGAGCATGTCGGGTTATCCAAATCCATATTAAGTATACTCTAAATGTATTGCTAAGTAAATATTCGTATTAGCTAATTTGTGTGGTCCAAAGGTGGAGACTATACTTTCACCATCAATTTAAAGGAGGTATCTATGAAACGCAACTTTACTTTTCAAGCAGCTATGGTAATGCTAGTTTTTGCATTGCTTACGGGCTGCGATACAACCGTGGATGCTCTTGAGGAAGCACCTGACAATCAGGCTACGAGCGAAATCGCGGCGTATAAGCACTCAAGTGACCCCTTAACCTTCGATCTATATGCGGGTCAGAAAACGTTCGTCGGTGAGGTCGTAGTAAGTCCTGGAACCGCGGCTGGAACCATCGATGTGACGTACAATCTCGTCGATGGCTGGTGCACGCAGCTCGTACACCTGCACGTCGGTTTGCAGGAAAGCGATTTTCCGCTGAAGAATGGGAATCCCCCTCCAGGACAGTTTGCGTACTCTGAGTCGTTCAGTGAATGCACGGATACGGCCGTGATCGAAGGTATTCAGTTGCCCACTCTGGACGGAGTGGTGCTTGTTGCTGCCCACGCAGAAGTCTCGAAGGGCGAGGTGCAGGAGCCTGGTGAGAGCGCGCAGTGCGGGTTCCTCTACGGCATTGAGCATGTTACGGGGGCTCTCTGGCAGGTAGACCCTGTCGACGGGACATCTCAGCTCATTTACAACACCGGGCTCGTGGGCCACACTGCGAGTTGGCCCAATGCGCTAGCGACGGACCTTGTAAACGAGGTGCTCTACTACACCAACCGCCCTTCATTCGCTGCATCAGACTTTTACTCCTACGACTTCACAAGCCAGACGCTTGTGGACGACGACTTTACATACGTGGCTGATGGTGGAGAGGCACCCCTCATAAACGCCGGTGCCATCATCTTCGATGGGAAATACTGGACGATCCCGCATGGATTTGGTACGGCATGGAGTGACGACGACCTAATTTCCGTCGACCCAGCTACCGGTAACGCCACCGTTGTGATTCCTGACTTCACCGGTGCAGCTAACAAAAACTATGAATTTGGCGATCTTGCCGCAGGCGAGGAGGGTGGAGAACAGATTGTTTACTTCTTCGGTAGCTACATTGCCGGGGGCACTGAGATCGTAGAGTTCGCAAAGATCAACCTAGCCACAGGGGTCTACACTCAGATCAGCACTGGCTACGCCCAGAAGTTCCAGATTGCCTTTGGGGCAGACGGCAATCTCTGGGCGCACGCGACCTTTGATGGCGACTCTTCCGATGGCGTCGATGATGGCGAGTGGTTCATCGTTAATACTGCCGATGGCTCGCTTTCAAATCAGACGCCTTCAGTAAATGGTCTGCTGTTCAACGACATCTCGCCGGCGTTCCAGAACTGTGGTGAAGGCGAAGAAGAGACCGCCTGGGGCGCGGTGGATGTGGGGCAAATACCGTTCCCTGGTAATAACTGGGCGACCTATTTCACCTTCCACACCGACGACCTCAACCCGTAGGAGGTTTTGACACCACACCAAGCGAGTGATGGTAAAGAGGGGGGGCGGCCATAGCCGTCCCCCCTTTCTTGATTAGCACGGCGATGTCCAATTGTAAGCTTCCCGCTATTTCGGCCCGGCCAAAGCTAGAGGATTCGGTTTATTTGACCCCCTCCCCGTAATTCAACCAGCCAGAAGTAGAGAGTCGACGGTGTTGACCTCCTCCCTCGGATTCACCCAGTCAGAAGTAGAGAATCGCGCGTATTTCCGAGGTACTCGGCGATGAACATTTCCGGCGATAACCCGCCCAACGACTGGTGCGGACGATAGCTGTTGTACTCCCTGCGCCAAGCTTCAATCTTCGCCCGCGCATCGTCCAAAGAGAGGAACCAGTGCAGGTTCAAACACTCGTCACGGAAGCTCCCATTGAACGATTCAATATACGGATTATCCGTCGGTTTGCCCGGTCTTGAAAAGTCCAACGTCACCGCGTTGTCGTAGGCCCAGCGGTCGAGGGCCTTGCTGATGAACTCGCTGCCATTATCCACCCAGAATGCGCTCTGGGGTTTGTCCGCTTCTGGCACTGATCCACGAGACGATCTCCGTCACATCACACCCTTTTATCGAGACATCGGCGTGTATCGCCAGGCACTTGCGACTAAAATTATCGACCACAGTTAAAGCCCTGAAACGACGCCCGTCGAAGAGCGCATCCGCTACGAAATCCATGCTCCAACTCTGATGCGGCTGCGTAGCCTCTACCCGATCAAGGCGATGGGCTGCTGCCCGGTTGCGCCGCGGGCGTTTGCTGCGCAGATGCAGCCCTTCAAGCTTGTAGAGCCGATATACCCGTTTATGATTGACACGCCAACCTTCCCGGCGAAGCAGCGTGTGAATACGCAGATAGCCGTAACGCACCCTGGTCAGCGCGATCTGTGTATTCCGGGGAAAGTGAACGGCCGAACCGCGTAAAGTGAACACTCCATCAGCCGTCAGCGCAGGGCTCCCTCGCAATTAACTCATCTGTTCACTTTCAAGCAACTCCGCCCGTTTCTTTCGCATCGAGTCACCCCGCAGATTCAGGCGGTAGGCAGCATGAATCAACCGGTCCAGGATGGCATCAGCCAGCGTCGGATCGGTCATCGTCTCATGCCAGTGCTCCACGGCCAACTGGCTCGTGACAATCGTTGAGCGCCGATCATGGCGATCATCGATCACCTCCAGCAGATCGTGCTGCTCGGCCGTGCCCAGTTTAAGCAGGCCCCAATCGTCGAGCACCAGCACATCGATCTTCGAGAGCCGCAGGAGCAGCTTCCCATAACTGCCATCGGCCTTGGCCAGGTGCAACTGCTCCAGCAGGCGCGGCAGGCGCTGGTAGAAGGCGCTGTAGCCTTCGAGGCAGGCCTTGTGGGCCAGGGCACAGCCGAGGTAGCTCTTGCCCACGCCCGTCGGCCCGGTGATGAGCACATTGTGCCGCGCCTCAACCCACTGACAAGCAGCCAGGCGCATCACCAGGGTGCGCTCGAGCCCTCGCGCGGCATGGAAGTCAAGGTCCTCAATGGAGGCCTGTTGGCGGAGATTGGCCTTCCGCAGACGGGTTTGTAGGCGACGGTTCTCGCGCTCGGTCGCTTCTCGGTCGACCAAGAGGCCCAGCCGCTCCTCGAAGCTCAGCGCCTCGATCTCCGGTATGTGGGCTTGTTCTTGCAGTGCTTGCAGCATCCCGCTCAGACGCAGGGTGCGCAGCTTCTCAAAGGTTGGATGATTCAGCATAGGACAGGGGCTTGGTTTAGGGGTTAACGGTAGTAGGACGGACCTCGGATATTGCCATGCTCGACCACAACCGATTCACTCGGACGGTCCAGCGGGTGCTCGTCCAGACCGGTCTTGAGTATGGATTCGATGCTCTTGAACGAGCATCCACCAATCGAGAGAGCCCGATGACAGGCCCGCTCCAGACGCTCGGCTCCGTAGCTCTTCTCCAGTCGCATCACAGCCAGCGCACTACGCAACCCTTTTTGGGGATGCGGGCTCTCCTCCAGGATGGTTGTGATAACCTCCCCGGTGGCTCCTGCCCTGGTCTGAGCCCACTGAAGCACACCTTCCACGCTCCACTGGGCATAGTGCTGATGCGCCTTCGGACGGTGGGCACCCGCGGTCGTATGCGAGCCTTTGAGATAGCTGCGGGCATGGCTGGCTACGCGGTGCCCCTTCAAGAAGCAC
>DATGCC010000490.1:0-2352 GCA_035312345.1 Rhodothermales bacterium | reverse complement strand
GGTCGGGCGGTTCGTCGCCCGTGAGCCAGAGGCCATGGTGCACATGCTCGCCCCATACCTCACGGTAAAAGCGGTCGAGTTCGTCATAGTGGCGGGCGATCTCTATCGGGTCGAGCGAGCGCTTCGGATAGATCATGGATGGAGAAAGGAGGCACGTATCTGAATCAGCGTGCGGTCTGAGCTATGTCGATGGAGAATAGGGTGTACCCAAAGTGTCGTATTCGAGCATGGTTTGTCGAAGCCGCTGCTCGTGCCGCGTAAAGACCTGGCACTGCTGGGTGGCCCAGTCTTCGAGGAAAAACTGATCCACGGGCCCGAAGACAAAATCCAGTTCGGCCCTGGTGCACGTCGGGAGGTAGACCCGCAGGACGCGTGGGTCGTAATACCGAAAATAGAGCCGCTTGCCCTGAGCATCTTTGACGGTGAGAAACTGGCGGAAGTGGCGTTGCAGGTCGCGGATGCGTGCCCTGGAAGAAAGGAAGATACCCCAACTACGGCCCCAGCCATATTGGAAGAGCCAGTTCGTAAAGGCAGCGTTGGGCTGTAGTTCGAGCAGATGCGGAGCCGCCGCCAGCAAGACCTCGGGGAGGTCGCCCCGATAGAGACACTCGTGCCGGGCTCCAGAGAGCAAGAGGTTCGGATAGATTCGCTGGTCCCGTGCCCCATCGAGAATGACATAGATCTGCCCTTCGCTCGCCGTGTGGACGTGCTGCCACAGGGTGCGCTGAATCTGCTGGGAAGGCGATGGTGGCATGGCAAGGGGGAGCGTTTAGGCAGCGACGGCTTGCACGCTTTTGGCTTTGGCACACGCCTCGCAGAAGGGCGTTCCCTCCCGAGCGGCCTGCATCAAGGTGGCGGCTTGTGCAAACGCGTCTACCTCGGCCTCGTCAGTGGGCTGCGATGCAACAGGTCTGGGGGCTGGATTCGAGAAGCCCTGCATCACGTCTTGCGGAGGATGTTCTACGAACGGAGCCGATTCGGGTCTGCGTCCTCCCAACCCAGAAACGTTCAGTGCACGTCGCTCTTCGGTTACGGCGAAGTGACCGGTATAGAGCCGCCAAGCCACCTGGCTGAGGACTTCGTCATCCCGCATTCGGGTCACACGGGCTGGCGAGAGGTCGCGCGCCAGGGTTTGGCGTAGCTCAATCATAGCGATAGGGTTTGTCTTAAACCCCCGGGTGTAGATCTGGGCATGCGCAAGGTTAGGAAAGACAACAGGAGCACCCCGAGACGGTTTTTCGGAGCGGCCGAGGAGCTTTTTGATTAGGGGTGAGGCGTCGTGCAGGCTCCGTTGCATGTTGAACAGGGATCTGGTATAGGCCATGCACTACGGGACCATGTAGGATCGCTCTCAGCATAGTAGGGTAAACCTAACAATTTTGCACGCAGAAAAAGCATCCTCTAGGACGCAGGTAGCTGCGAGCAGGTTAGAGGTCAGCACGCCGTTTTTCTGGCTACACCTCTGCGAGCAATGTGCCTTTCTGTATATCCGGGTCTCCAGAAAACAGCCTTTCAAACCTTCAAAAGCCGGGCATTGATGGCAACGACGACGGTGCTCAGGCTCATCAGCACAGCACCGACAGCGGGGCTGAGGATGATGCCCACACCTGCCAGCACACCCGCCGCCAGTGGGATCGCGACGACGTTGTATCCAGCCGCGTACCAGAGGTTTTGCACCATCTTGCGATAGGTAGCCTGCGCCAGCCGGATCACCTGCACGGCGTCGCGTGGATCGCTCTCGACGAGGACGATGTCGGCGGTTTCGACGGCCACATCCGTTCCGGCTCCAATAGCGATGCCCACGTCGGCGGTGGCGAGCGCAGGGGCGTCGTTGACGCCATCGCCCGTCATGGCAACGATGCGGCCTTCTTTTTGGAGGCGTTGGATGTGGGTGCTTTTCTCGTCGGGTAGCACTTCGGCGATGACGCGGTCAAGATTCAGTTCTGCGGCCACCCAGTCGGCCACTTCTTGCTTATCGCCCGTCAGCATCACCACCTCAATGTTCATGTCGTGCAACATCTGGATGGCTTCCTTTGAAGACGGTCGAATAACGTCGGCGAGGGCCAGAGCACCCATGACCTGTTCGCCCCGGACAACATACACCACCGTTTTGCCCTGCCGCCCGAGCGCATCGCCTTCATGGTCAGGTGTCGTCAGCCCTTCGGCATCGATGGCTCCGGGGCTGAGGATGCGGAGGGACTGTCCCTCGATGGTAGCGCGAACGCCTTTACCGGTGATTGATTCGAAGTCGCGGGCTTCCGGGATGTCCAAGTCGCGCTCCTTCGCTGAACGTACCACGCCTGCCGCAATGGGGTGCTCGCTGTGTTGCTCTACCGCCGCCGCCATACGCAG
>DATGCC010000489.1:0-2073 GCA_035312345.1 Rhodothermales bacterium | reverse complement strand
CGCTTTGGAGCCTTTCTCCAGGCTTATGCCGGTTCGCTCCATCTCGGTGATCGCGTGCAGGTACGGACCATCGCACCCCAGGATGCTCATCTGCTTCATGCCGCCGCCGATGTTTTTGTGGCACCCACGGACAACATTCAGGAGACCTTTGGCCTGACGCCGGTAGAAGCGATGGCGTGTGGCGTCCCTGTCGTTGTTTCCGACTGGAATGGATACAAAGACACCGTACGCCATGAAGAAACCGGCTTCTTGATTCCTACGCTCTGGGCTCCTGTAGCCCGAGATATCAGCGAGGATGCTTTTCTGGGAGATGCCCCTTTCGATCACTTTGCCCTGGCGCAATCGGTGGTGGTGCGGATGGATCTCTTTCAGCAAGCCGTGCAGCGGTTGATTGACGAGGAGGGGCTGCGTAATGCGATGGGGACCCACGCCCGTAAGCATGTCGAGGCTTGTTTTTCGTGGGAGGTCGTGATCGCCCACTATGAAGCGTTGTGGGAGGAACTGGTTGCGCAGTGCCAGGCCCTGGACCAGCCTGCCAGCATGGCTCCGATGTATGCGAAGCCGCTTTACGGGCGCGCCTTTCAGCATTATGCCTCTGAGATGCTATCCGATGACCTCGTGGTCATACTATCCTCGCGGGGACAGCAGTACGTAGACGGAAAGAGTCACATGCCACTGCATCAGCAGCTAGGAGAGGCCATTGATCCAGCTATTTTGCAACGTATTCTGAAAGGCATAATCTATGCAGAGACGCATCATCAGCAGATGTCGGTGGCCCGGTTGGTCCATGTGATCACAGCGCGCTCGGATGCGCCCTATGCCGAAGACGTCGTTCGGCGACATGTGCTCTGGTTGTTGAAATACGGCTATCTACATGGAACACGGCCGGAGGATGGCGAAGAAGGAAGAGGATAGCGCCTCCCCAACCTGGTCACTATAGGCAATTGCACCCCTTAGAATTTCCTGAAAGGTATTGACCTTATGACGGCTCCTGCTGCCACTGCTTACGACGAGATGCTCTATCCGAACCGCGCCTTTCCGCAGACCCACCCGGAGCGGCTTGCTACGATAGCTACGCTCTATGGTTTACATCCGGCCCCGCCCACGCAATGCCGCGTGTTGGAAATCGGTTGTGGACATGGCTGGAATGTCTTTCCGATGGCCTACGACTTGCCCGAGAGTGAATTCCTGGGCTTCGACATCGCGGCGCGGCCCATTGCGTTGGGCACCGAAGATGCAAAGACGCTCGGCCTGGACAACCTGCGGTTAGAGCAACGCGACATCCTGGACGACAACGCTGACCTGGGCTGCTTCGACTATATCATCGCGCATGGCGTCTATACATGGACGCCGCCTGCCGTCCGAGATCGGGTGCTGATGTTGTGCCATAAGCATCTTGCGCCCCAAGGGGTCGCCTATATCAGCTACGTCGTCTATCCCGGCGGTTACATGACGCAGATGACCCGCGAGATGATGCAGTTCCACATGCAGCACTTCGAGGGGGCCCATAACCAGGTCCGGCAGGCACGGGCTATGCTCAAGTTGCTCGTGGACGCCCAGGTCGAAGATTCGCCGTATCGGATGTTGTTGGAGCATGCCTACCAGCGCGTCAGCGTCTACCCGGACGAATACCTCTACCACGACGACTTGAGCACAAGCCGGGACCCCTGCTACTTTCACCAGTTCGCCGATCACGCTCGGCGGCACCAGTTGCAGTATCTATCCGAAGCGGTCTACTTCGAGAATTTCCAACCCCTCTTTCCGCCGCATGTGAAAGCGGCCCTCGACTCGCTGGGCGACAACCTTACCCTCCGCGAGCAATATCTGGATTTCTTGCATGGACGCAACTTCAGGCAGTCGTTGCTCTGCCATCAGGAAGCGGAGATCGTGCGCGAAGACCAGCGTGCTGCGCTGAACGGAATGTACCTGGCAGCCCCCGCCCGTGCCCTCGAAAAGGTGGGCGCGATGCAGCGCTTCAAGGGGCTGAGTGGCTCATTCGCCGAAACCGATGCGTTGCTGGATCAGGCTGCTTTGGAGCATCTGGGCGCACAATGGCCCGCGTTCGTGGCTTTC
>DATGCC010000488.1:0-3354 GCA_035312345.1 Rhodothermales bacterium | reverse complement strand
AGCGCGAAAGCGTCTTACATTGTCGGTCATAGAGGAGCCTCTGCGTTGGGTGAGCTTGGGTTTGGACACCACAAGATACCCAAAGGCAGGGGCTTTTCTTTAGCAGGATGCGCTACTCATAAAAGTGTCCGGTAGTCAAATTCTAAACCATCAAATAACCTGAAAACCATGGGCGTAGGGATCATCATCGTCGATAAAGATGGTATTGAAGCCGGTCACCCGCGCCCAGCCTTCGATGCTCGGGATGATGGCCTCGTGCTCGCCAACGGTCGTCTTTGATTCCATGCGTCCCCGAAACAGGCTGCCAATGATGCTCTCGTGGACGAAATCGTCGCCCACATTTAGCTTGCCCTGGGCAGCCCACTGCGCCATCCGCGCCGAGGTGCCCGTACCGCACGGCGAGCGGTCGATGGCTTTGTCACCGTAGAAAACCGCGTTGCGGGCATGGGCCTCTGGATGTTGCGGTTGCCCCGTCCATTCGATATGGCTCAAGCCACAGATCGTTGGGTTGTCGGGGTGCACGAAGGTGTGCTGCTCGTTGAGCCGTTGCCGCAGTACCAGGCTCCACCGAATGAGGTCAGCGGCGGTATAATCGGCGAGGTCGCGGAAGTGATCCTGCGCATCGATGATGGCGTAGAAATTGCCGCCATAGGCCACATCTACCGTCAGCATGCCCAGATCCGGGCACGCAACCTCCAGCCCGGTAGCAGCCAGATACGAAGGGATGTTTACCAGCCGCACCGAAACAACCCGGCCTCCCTCTTGCTCATAGCTTGCTTCAACGAGTCCCGCAGGCGTCTCCAACCGCAATACCCCCGGCTCGCGGGGCGTCACAAGGCCGTGCTCAATCATCACTGTCACCGTGCCGATGGTGCCGTGACCACACATCGGCAGGCAACCGCTCGTTTCGATAAACAGGATGCCGATGTCGCAGTCGTCGCGGGTAGGTGGATAGAGGATGCTGCCGGACATCATGTCGTGTCCACGCGGCTCGAACATCAGCCCGGTGCGGATCCAGTCGTACTCGGCCAGGAAGTGCTGCCGTCGGGCGCTCATGCTGTCGCCCTCAAGATGTGGTCCGCCGCCTGTTACCACCCGGACAGGATTGCCGCAGGTATGCGCGTCGATGCAGAAAAAGGTGTGTCGAGGCATGGGCAGGAGACTAAGAGTCTATGATGCTACGAGACTAAGATTCCTAGACTCCTAGTCTCTCAGGCTCTTAAAACAGATCAACCGTGGCGCGGGTGAAGGTTTCGAGGTAATCGATGAGGGCATCTGAGGCGGCGGCGGCCTGCGCTTCATCGCCAGCGGCGACGGCGCGTAGTATGCTTGCATGTAAGGCTGCCGACTGTGCCAGGTCGCCATCGTGACGGTGACGGTACCAGAAACGGCGGCAATGGGTATGCAACGGCTCAGCGGCGGTTGTGGCAAAGGGGTTGCGGCTAGCCGCTTCGAGAATTGCATCATACGCCCGATCCAGCCGCATAAACGCAGCGAGGTCCTCCTCCGCAGCAGCCTGCTCAATAGCTTGCACCCCTTCCTGCAAAGCCTCACGTTGATCAGGCGTAGCCCGCCGGGCCGCTCGCGTGGCAATGAGTCGGTCGAGCACGCGGCGCGTTTCGAGCAGGGCCAGATGCTCGGCAATCTTGATCTCCGTCACCATTACGCCTTTGCGCGGCAGGGTCGTCACGAGGCGATCGGCAGCGAGGCGCTGCAGGGCTTCGCGCAACGGCGTCCGCCCGATGTTGATTTGCTGGCTTAATTCAGCTTCGGAAAACACCTGCCCCGGCGGCAAGGCCAGCGTCACGATCATCTCCTCAACGACCGCATACGCCTTGTCTGCGAGGCTTTCCTGACTGGTGGCTGCTTGCATGAGGTGGACTGGTTTTCCGCGAATTAAGCCACTTCCAGCGTCGGTCGTGTGGCCAGCGCGTCGGCAATGACCTGCTGAACGCGCTTCCGTTCTTCCCCGACGAGCGGTAACCGAGGCGGGCGGACGGTTTCCGTGCCCAGGCCCACAGCCACCTCTGCCAGCTTGATATTCTGCACCAGCTTGGTCGAAACGTCGAGGTGGAGCAGCGGCATGAACCAGCGATACAGTGCGCGAGCCTCGTCCAGCCGTCCGGCTTTGGCAAGCTCGTAAATGGCTACCGTCTCCTCTGGAAAAGCGCAGACCAACCCAGCCACCCAGCCATCGGCCCCGAGGAGCAGGCTTTCGAGCGCCAGGTTATCGACGCCGGTGAAAATCCGATAGCGGCCGCCGATAAGGTTAACGATGTCTGTGATGCGCCGCACGTTGTCCGACGATTCCTTGATCGCCACAAACTTGGGTTCGTCGGCAAGCTCAGCAAGCATGTCGGGCGTCACATCCACCCCATAAGCCACCGGGTTGATGTAGAGCATAATTGGCCGGGCAGATGCCGCCGCCACGGTGCGCAGGTATTGTATGGTCTCGCGCCGGTCGGAGGGGTAAAGCATGGGCGGAAGCAGCATGAAGCCGGCGGCCCCATGGGCGCTGCCCTGCTCCACGAAACGGCAGGCATCAGCGGTCGTGCGCTCAGCTACACCGCACAGCACCGGCACCCGTCCGGCACTCACCTTGATAGCATGCTGCAACACCTGCTGCTTCTCCTCGGCAGACAACGTACTCGCCTCCCCCAGCGAGCCGCACACGATGATGCCATGCACCCCGGCGTCAATCTGCGCATGGAGATGGCGCGTCATCGCGTCGAAGTCGAGGCTGAAATCGGCTTTAAACTTGGTCGTTACGGCGGGAAAGACCCCGGCCCAGTCTGATTGCATGGGTTTGCTTGTCAGGTGATTCGCAAAGGATATACCTGTAATATATCACAGGTATGCCGGGAATACAATAGTGCTTATTTGCAAAACGGGCTGGTAGAGGTGACGGGTCGTATCTACGGTAATGACAATGCCTCCAGCGCAGCGGTCTGCTCCAGCGTCAGAGCATGCAGCGGCGGACGCACGTTGCGCCAGGAAGCCTGCCCGGTACGCGTGGCGGTGAGATGCTTCAGGGCAGCGGCAAACGGAAAGGCTTCGAGGGCGGTTCTGGCTTCGGTAAGCCGGTTTTGGAGACCACGGACTGCTGCAGTGTCGCGCCGGACAAATACCTCGCCCGCCAGCCGACACGTCACGTTGGTTGTCGCCGAGATACACCCCGCCCCGCCGACGCCAAGGATATCAAGCAAATACCGCTCAGTCCCGGCAAAGACGCGGAAGCCAGGAAACGAGGCAAGGGTCTGTTTCATGTGCTCAAAATTGCCGCTCGAATCCTTCATCCCGACGATGATGTGAGGGTAACAATGACGAAACCGTTCAATCAGGGCGGGACTGAAC
>DATGCC010000487.1:0-7366 GCA_035312345.1 Rhodothermales bacterium | reverse complement strand
ATGGTTTCGCCGACGCCGCCGATTACTATGCCCGCAGTAGCAGCAAACCTGTCCTTTCCGACATCCGCATCCCCACGCTCATCGTCAATGCGGCCGATGATCCGTTTTTGCCTGAGGCGTGCTATCCGGTAGCCGAAGCCTGCGACCATCCGCACGTCTACCTCGAAACACCTGCGCAGGGCGGGCATGTCGGCTTCGTCGCCTTCAATGCTGACAAAATGTTTTGGTCTGAACAACGCGCCGTGGAGTTTCTGGAAGAAGCTTGCTGAATGTATCGGCATCGTTGCACCGGGCGAAGAACGCAGGAGCAGCGTGGGGCATTGCATCAGCAAGTAACCGTCGAACCAGTAGTGAGGGAGGTAAGACAATGGCAAAAGATCATGGTCCCAGCATCAAAGATGATGAGCAGTATGAAGCGCTCCGCGACGAGGGCCTGAGCAAGGAAAAAGCCGCTCGCATTGCCAACACAGATCGTCAGGAAGCCGCCGAGAAAGGAGGAAAAGCCCAGCCGTACGAGGACTGGACGAAAGAAGAACTCTACAAAAAGGCAGAAGAGGTAGACATCGAAGGGCGGTCCGACATGGACAAGGATGATCTCATCGAAGCCCTGCGTAATCACTGAAGACCGGTTATGGCCGAGAAAAACGCGCTAGACATGAAAAAAGAGGGTCGGCAGGAGACAGGTAAACACACCGATCCGGTGACCGAAGCCCATGAACAGGACGTCGATGCCGATGAGGCAGAGGACCATCCCTACCGCGAATGGACCGAAGAAGCGCTCTACGAAAAAGCGGAAGAGGTGGGCATCGAAGGCTATGCCGACATGGACAAGGATGAACTTATCCGTGCGCTGAACAACTAGTGCCCTTTAAATCATTTGGATACCCACGAGGGAATCCAGCGGATGCTTTGCCGTTCGCGGATTCCCTTTTCTTCTGTACGTTAGACAAAAACCGTGTATGCTGAAAGCTATTCCCTTTGGCGAAATTGACCTGCGCGCGCTGGCGAACCACACCGGGCCAGAGCGTGCTTTTTTGAGCGTCTACCTCTCTGGCCCCGACGCCCGCAACACCCTTGATCATCGCATCCGCAAGGTGCGGGCCTTGTTGCAAGACGACCCGGTCGAACTGGAATACTTTGAGGAAAACCTCAAGATGGTCTCGGCTTTTCTGGAGGAGCATTCATTTGAGAGTACAGCGCTCTGCCTCTTCGTCTGCTGGGCGGAGGAATATCTGGAAGCCTATCCGTTGGAGAAAACCGTCCCCGACTTGCTCTGGGTAGACTCGTCGCCGTACATCCGCCCGCTGGCCGAGTTGCAGGACGAGTACGAGAACTTCGTCGTCGTCGCGGTGGATAACAGTGATGCGTACGTCTACTTCGTCACCTCGGCGGTGCCGGACGACGAGGAGCGGGTCAAGGGCGATGTCAAGAACCACGTCAAGGTGGGCGGCTGGTCGCAGAAACGCTATCAGCGGCGGCGCGAAAAAGAACTGCATCACTACGCCAAAGAGATCGCCGAGGTGCTGGGCGAACTACATAAGCAGTCGGATTTCGACCGCATCTTTCTGCTCGGCACCGAAGAAACCATCGTCGAGCTAAAAGAAGTGTTGCCGCCGCCCATCGCTGAGAAAGTAGCAGGCACCGCGCCTGTCGATCTGAACGACGAAGATGCGCTCTGGAATCGGGCTTTTGGTCTCTTCACCGATCAGGAGCGTGCCGACGAAGAAAATCTGTGGGAGTTGATCAAGGGAGAGTATTTGCGCGAGGGCCGTGCCGCTACCGGGGTGGATGAGGTGCTGAAAGCAGCGGCGGTAGGGCGCGTCGAGCACATGATCGTCACCCGCGATGCGAAGGTGCCCGGTATCCGTTGCCGTGCGTGCGAGAATCTGAGTGCAGGCGCTCTGGAATCCTGCCCGGTCTGCGGCTCCAAAGACGTGTTTACCGAAGACCTCATCAACGAACTCGTCGAACTCCTAGAGACCAGTGGCGGTGCGACCGAGTTTTCCGATCCGTTGCCGGGGCTCACCGAGGCAGGCGATGTGGCAGCGTTGTTACGCTACTGAGCCAAGCGCCAGCCGCATCGCCGAGACGGGGCGGAAAGCCGGGAAGCTGAAACGGAAGCGACGGGCCGTGCGCGGGCGGGACTGACGGGTGCTGAAGCAGCAGAGCATGCCGAGAAGCAGGCAGAACCCAAAGAAGGAATCATCGCCGATGCCGTAGCCAACATTTTTGACGAGGAAGAAGACGGAAGCGCTGATGAGCAAGAAGCCGATGGCCTGGAGCAGGCGGCAAAGGTGGCGTTCGTCGGTGGTGGGCTGGGCGATGGGCGTCGGCATGATCTCTATGGAAAGCGGTAAGTGGCGGGCTGTATGGGGCCGTACACCTCTCCATGCGCAGGGGGGGCATACTTTGGAACATCAACGGGCAGATAGCTGTGCAGCGTAACACATCTGGCGTACAGCTAGGCTGGCTAGAACCATCGCTACGCCGTATGTTGAGACATTCAATTCGCTCTGAAATCAGGCTGGAGGCTTTGCTATGAAACGTGCCTTGCTCATCTTCTCGTGCTGCTGTTTGCTCGCTTTGATCGCCCTTCCTGGTGTCTACGCGCAGGATCTTGGCGAGACAACATTTGCCAACTCAGGTGCAGACGAAGCCCAGGATGCATTTCTGCGCGGCATCCTGCTGTTGCACAGCTTCGAGTATGAAGATGCCCGCGAGGCTTTTCAGGAGGCGTGCCGCATCGACCCGGATTTTGCGATGGCGTACTGGGGCGAGGCAATGAGCCACAACCATCCCGTCTGGATGAGCCAGGAGACGAACGACGCCCGCGATGTGCTGAAAGCACTGGGCGCGACGTCGGAAGAACGCCTCGCTAAAGCCCCTACTGCGCGTGAAAAAGACTATCTCCGCGCTGCCGATATCCTGTATGCCGAAGGCGAAAAGGAAGCCCGCGACGATGCTTTTGCCGAAGCCATGCAGCGCCTCGCCGAGCGCTACCCTGACGACCTCAATGCAGCGGCGTTTTATGCGCTCGCCCTGCTGGGCACCAGCCACGAAGGCCGCGATTACGCCACCTACATGCGGGCCGCTTCCGTCGCCGAAGAAGTGTTTGCCAGGAACCCGAAGCATCCCGGCGCGGCACATTACCTGATCCATTCCTACGACGACCCGGTCCACGCGCCGCTCGGGCTACGGGCCGCCCGTGTCTATGCCCAGATTGCCCCGTCGGCGACGCATGCGCTGCATATGCCGTCGCACATTTTTGTGGCGCTGGGCATGTGGGATGATGTGGTTTCCTCCAACGAAGAGTCCTGGGCGGCGTCTGATGCGCGGGTGCAGGCCAAAGACCTCAGCATCAACCAGCGGAGCTACCACGCGCTCTCGTGGCTGATGTATGGCTACCTCCAGCAAGGCCGCTACCGCGACGCCCACGCCATGCTCGACACCATGCAGCACGATCATCAGGCTGATGAATCGGGCAGCACGCGGCACTACCTCACTGCCATGCGCGCGGCTTATGTGATGGCTACGGAAAATTGGGACGGCGACGCAATGGACATTGAGATCGACGCCGCCAAGCTGGGCCTGGAATCCGCCGCGACGGAGTTATTCATTGAAGGCGTGGCGGCGCTCGAAACGGATCGCCGGGCCGATGCCGAAGCGGCGTCGCAAGCCCTCGCGGGTCGCCTCAAGGAAGCGGACGGACAGCGCGGCAGGGAGCCCGCCTCGATCATGGCGGATCAACTCGAAGCGTTGCTATTGCTCGACGCCGAAGAGACGGACGATGCGCTGGCGATGCTGGAACAGGCCGCTGTCGCCGAAGATGCCATGAGCTTTGACTTCGGGCCGCCTTCCCCCGTCAAACCGGCCCATGAACTCTATGGCGATGTGCTGCTCGATCTCAATCGTCCCGCCGAGGCACAGGTCCAGTATACCCTCGCGCTCGCACGCACGCCGAAGCGGGCGCAAGCCCTTCTCGGCCTTGCCCGTGCCGCCACCCAGGCGGGCGACGACGCCACGGCGCAACACGCCTACGCCGACCTCCGCGCCATCTGGCACAGCGCCGACGAAGACCTCACGGCCCTGCAAGAGGTAAGCGCCATCCTCGGCGAAGCGCGGTAGTATAGCTTATGGGTATTTACGCCAGGTATACGGCAGTTCCTCCAGAAGAAATAGCGCGTGCACAGGAGGATGAAGACCTGTGGGGTACCCTGGGTTTTGATCCACCACTGCAGTACCCGGGATGTGATTTGCAGCGCTCTTGGAGCACACTTTGGTATCTGCTTGATCCGCGAAGGCGAGAAGACCAACATCTGAAAAGAGCCTCAAATATTCTGGGTAAAGCCATCATGGGAGCCCATGTTTTTGGTCATCATTTTTGCATTATGGACACATATCGACAAGAAATAAACAGCGCATACAACCATCCTCGTTATCTAACAGGTAGGGAGGTTCAAGAGGCTACTGAAGCATTAGCCGAGGTGTCTCAGGAAAAACTCTTTGAACCTTATCCTGAACAACTCGATCAAACCATGCCTTTGTTGAAAGGCAAAGACATGGCCTGGGAATATTTTCAAAAGCTGCGCGACTTTTACATCGCTTCCGCTACGCGTGGGGATGGCGTACTCATAAGCATTGGATGATGCTTATGGCTCCTCGCGGAATTCCCAGACCAGGTCTTCTGCGGTGAGGCCAGTGATGTCGAGGCCCTTGGTCCACGAGCCAATGACGCATTCTTCATTGAGTGCATTGATGCGCAGGCCGTCATCATTGGCGAAGAAGCGGAAGCAGCCGGAGCCGGGGATGTTGACGAAGGGCGTAGTATCCGGGCCGCCGCTTTTCCGGAGGCCGATGAGTTCTACGGTGAACCCTGAGAAATCCGCCGGGTTGCCATTGTCGCCGCCGCCCAGCAGTTGAGGGGTCGCTTTCCAGGTCTGTGCCCGTGTGGCAAAGTCTATAATCATGTAATACTCGCTATCGGAGTGGGCCTTCAGTCGGTTCTCATCGAAGTATTCAATACCCACGACTACCGCGATGCCGACGAGGACGACGCCGAGCACGAGCAGGAGAAGTTGTTGCTGTCCCACGTTTCCGTACCGTCTTTAGGTGCTACGAGTACGTCCGCCCGCAAGGAAGGCAGGAGGCTGCCTGCGGGCGCTATGTCACATCAGCAGACACAGGCTCAAGAGGAGGGTACGGCGCATCATACGCTAATTAGTAGGCAGGGGATGGGCAGGCCGTTGCTATGTCTATCTTAGGGTATCAGCCAAGATTTCTATTTTTTAAATGCCAGCCGTACCAGGAGGGCGCGGTGGTCGGAGGGGGGCGTGGCTGTTTCGAGCACGCGGGCCTCAAGGACGCTCATCTGTGCTGGGTCGTAGAAGATATGGTCGATCTTGACCGTGGGGACATCGGCGGGGTAGGTAAGGGTGGCTGCTGAGGGGTCAGGCAACGCCGCGCGCAGGTTGGTGCCCTCTAGTAGCAGGGAGATGGCTTGATCCTCGCGGTGTTTCTGGCGTGCCGTCGTCAATTCGCTGTTGAAGTCGCCGAGCAAAAGGGTGGGCTGGTTTGCTACGAGTTTTTGATACAGCCCCCGCACGGCCTCAGCCTGTCGCTCGCGGGTGGTCTCATCCCAGGCTTCGAGGTGGACGTTGATGAGCGCGAGCGGACGGCCTACATCGATTGCTACCACCTGCGCGAGCCGGTCGAGGTAAAAGGCATCGTAGTAGAAGGGCGTTGCTGGGCGGGCCAGTGCGATGCGTTCCTGCCGGAGAATCGGATATCGACTCAGCACGGCCTGCCCGGACACGGTGCGCCCGAAGTGCATCAGCGGATTCGCAGAGGGGAACGGCACGTATCGCTCGTCCCAATTCACGACCGACGCCGACGCGGCAAACCCGCACCGCTTGGCCAGCGCGTTGAGTTGTTGTACATCATGCGAGCGCCGGGCTGCAAAGTCGATTTCCTGAAACGCGATCACATCTGCCTGAGTGTTGCAAAGCGACTCAGCCGCTACATTCAGGTTGTCCTCCATGAATGCTTCTGTCCGCTCCAGGGGCCGGTTGTTCGTCATGCCCGAGAGATAGCCGATGTTGTACGTGATCACGGTCAGCGTGTCGCTCGGCGGGGCAGATGGAGTGGCATAGTCCGTCGTGTAGGCATAATCGGCCTCATCCAGCGTGCTGCTGCTGGCCCAGAAGAAAAATCCCGCCAGTAGCAGAAACGCGACAGTAAGCACGAGCAGGATTCCCTTAAGCCATCGACGTCCCATCTTTCTATCCCCTATCTACTTCCCGCGATTCACTATCTGTACAGCCCTGCCAGATCCCACTTGCGAATCACATCGGCGACGAGTGTGCCCACGCGGTCGTTGACGCGGGTGAAGTAAGTAGCGGCCTGCTCGGCGTCGAATGTCGGGTAGCCCTGCCCCGGCTCGTACAGGCCAATGGACGACGGAAAAGGATAAGCCGACCACGAAGTGCCAGACGGATACGGCGTCGTCATGTCGGGCGAATAGCGCTCGGGGTGGATGTGTTCTGGGACGATAGCCTGCACATATGCTGTCTCGTTGTTGCCCGCGTGCCCGCCGTTCTCGCCGAAGACCGCAAACGTATCCTCCGAGGCGAGGCTCCACCAGTTGATGACGAGCGTGCGCACTTCGTGTTGCTTCGACGCCTTGGCAGCGACTTGGTGCAGAATCGCCGTCTGAGGCCCGCCGTGGCCGTTCAGGATGATGATGTTCTTAAACCCGTTGCGCGCCAGCCCTGCCACGATGTCGGCGACGAAAGGAGCATAGGCCTCCGGTGTAATTTGAAACGCGCCGGGGTAGGCTTGTAGGCTGCCCGTCACGCCATAGTTTAGCGTAGGAGCAACGAGGGCGTTGAGGCGGTTGGCGAGGGCGCGGGCCATCGCTTCGGGGGCCAGGTTGTCTGCGCCATTGGGAATGACGCCATGCGGCTCCAGCGTGCCCGTTGGCAGCAGCACCGTCTCGATATGTTCGGGGACGAACTCCGCAAATTCCTGCCACGAGATCAGGTTCATCTCGCGGGTCGTCGGTGCATCCTGGGCATAGGCTACGCAGGGGAGGAGGCAGAAGATCAGGACAAGGGTCTTCATAGCAGGGCAGGGGTGTTGAGAAAAACTGAACCGCAGGGGACGCAGAAGTCGCAAAGGAGCTTTTCTTTGCGCCCCTGCGACCTCTGCGGTAAAACAAAGTAACGCCTTACACACTCCGATGCACCCGTCATCCAGAAAGCGATTGTGCGAGCGTGACGACCTCATCGGCGCAACCCCAGGCGAGTGTAAAGCCGGAGCCGCCATGCCCATAGTTGTGGATCAGATTATGGTTTTCTGCTTCGAGTCG
>DATGCC010000486.1:0-2155 GCA_035312345.1 Rhodothermales bacterium | reverse complement strand
AGCAGGAGCAGGGCAATGCGAGGCTTAGAAGCGTGATTCATGGGTCAATCCTCGTTGCGATAGAAAGGTGCGTACGTCCCGTGCGTTTTGCTCATGGCACCCTTATCGCGCAATCTCTGCCCATACTGGCTCATGGGTTTTCAGAAAAGCTCCTCTTTCATTGTAATTGCTGCTTTGATATTCGATATTTTCAATCCACGCCGTAGCGTCCTCCCGTAGCAGCAAGACCATGTCCTCTCCCAACGAGATTACCGAGCTACTTCAGGCTTTTGGAGACGGTGATAGCGAGGCGATAGACCACCTGGTGCCGAAGGTGTATGATGCCTTACGGGGCATCGCCCACAACCATCTCGCCCACGAACGACCGGGCCACACCCTCTCGACTACGGCACTCGTCCACGAAGCCTACCTCAAGCTGATTGACCAGCGCGAGGCTACCTGGAAAAACCGGGCGCACTTCTTTGCGGTCGCCTCGCAGGCCATGCGCCGTATCCTCGTCGATTATGCCCGCCGCCGCAAGGCTGCCAAGCGCGGTGGCAACGCTGCCAAAGTGCCGCTCGACGACGCCCTCGTCATGGCGGATGAGCAGGCCGAGGAACTGGTTGCCCTGGACGATGCGCTCCGCGAATTAACTCAGTTCGATCCTCGGCAGGCTAAAGTTGTCGAGTACCGATTCTTTGGCGGTCTGACCATCGAACAGACGGCTGCTGTGCTAGACATCTCGCCCGCCACGGTCAAGCGGGAATGGACCGTCGCAAAAGCCTGGCTCGCACACGCGATGAGCCAGTCGGGCACTTGATTACGCGATAAGAACAGGCCCCCCTTCCACTTCCCCGCACGGCTATGACACCGGAGCGCTGGCAACAAGTCAAGGACCTTTTCCTCGACGTACTCGATCAACCCCAGAATCAACGGGTGACGTATCTCCGTGCTGCCTGCGATGGCGACGACGACCTCCGCCAACACGTCGAAGCACTTCTCGATGGACAACAAGCCCCGCCTACCATCCTGGAACAGAGTGCCGCTGAAGCCCTTGTGTTAACGGAGGATCCGCTCTTCGACACGCACCTCGGCCCGTATCGACTGATTCGGCTGCTCGGGCGCGGCGGCATGGGGTCGGTCTACCTCGCTGAACGAGACGACGGACAGTTTGAGCAAACCGTCGCCATCAAAGTCGTGCGACGGGGCCTTGATACCGAGGACATCCTCTCGCGCTTTCGGTATGAACGGCAGATCCTCGCGGCGCTCGACCATCCCCACATCGCGGCCCTCTATGATGGCGGCATGACCCACGACAGCCGGCCCTACTTTGTGATGGAGTATGTGGATGGCGAGCCTATCACAGCGTATTGCGACCGCAAGCGCCTCTCTACGAACCAGCGGCTGGCGCTCTTTCGCACGGTCTGCCGCGCCGTGCAGCATGCCCACCAGAATCTCATCATCCACCGGGACCTCAAACCGAGCAATATCCTGGTCACCGAAGAGGGTACGGTCAAATTGCTCGACTTCGGTATCGCCAAGCTGCTCGGTGAGGAGACGGATCATACCGTCCCGCATACCCGCACCGGTCTCCGCCTGATGACGCCGGAGTATGCCGCCCCGGAGCAGGTGCTATGCAAGGCAATAACAACAGCAACGGACAGCTACCAGTTGGGGGTGCTGCTCTACGAACTGCTAACCGGCCTGCGGCCCTACCAGATTACCCAACGCGTACAACAGGAAATTGAGCGGGTCATCCTGGAAGAAGAACCGACGCGCCCCAGCACAGCGCTGGCCCTCGCCGACACCGCTGCTATAGCCAGCCAGGCACGAAGCACCACACAGGATCGCCTGCGCCGCCGCCTGACAGGCGACCTCGACACCATCGTCTTGAAAGCCCTGGCCAAGGAACCAGAAAGGCGCTACAACACAGTGGAACAGTTGGCAGAAGACGTACGGCGGCACATGGCCGGGTTGCCCGTCCTGGCCCAGCCCAACGCGATCAGCTATCGGATGCGCAAGTTCATCCAGCGACACCGTCTCGGGGTGGCGGCAGCCACGTTGGTAAGCCTGGCGGTGCTGCTGGGTATGACCGGGACGCTGTGGCAGGCCCAGGTTGCCGCTGCCGAGCGGGACCGGGCCCAGGCCGAAGCCGAAAAAGCCACCCAGACCGCCG